>JBFLWO010000045.1:0-10166 GCA_040757755.1 Actinomycetota bacterium | reverse complement strand
CGCCGCCCGTGGGGAGCTCGCGCAGCGCCCCGATGCGGCGGAACCGCTCCCGCCGCTGCCGGCGCCGGTCACCGGGCGGCAGCGTGCGCAGCTCCCGCAACGCCCGGGTGATGTAGCCGTCCAGCAGGCGCGCCGCCTCCTCCGGGTCGCGGTGCGCGCCGCCCTTCGGCTCCGGGACGACGGCGTCGACGATGCCGAGCCGGTAGCAGTTCGCCGCGGTCGGCCGGAACGCGGTGGCCGCCTGCCGGGCCTTCGACGCGTCACGCCACAGGATCGCGGCGCCGCCCTCCGGGGAGATCACCGAGTACGTCGCGTTCTCCAGCATCAGCACGCGGTCGGCGACACCGATCGCGAGGGCCCCGCCGGACGAGCCCTCCCCCACCACCACCGCGATCGACGGGGGCTTGAGGCGCGTCATCGCCGCGATGCTGCGCGCGATCGCGCCGCCCTGGCCGCGCGTCTCGGCGCCCGCCCCGGGGAACGCGCCAGGGGTGTCGATGAGCGTCACCACGGGGATGTCGAGCTTCTCCGCCAGCGCCATGAGCCGCATCGCCTTGCGGTACCCCTCCGGCCCCGCCATCCCGAAGTTGCGGTACGTGCGCTCCTGCGTGTCCCGCCCCTTCTGCTGCCCCATGAACGCCACCGGCTCGCCGTGGTAGCGGCCGATGCCGCAGATCATCGCGGCGTCGTCGCCGTACAGGCGGTCGCCGTGGATCTCCTCGAAGTCCGTGGTGAGGCGCGCGACGTAGTCGAGGGTGTACGGGCGCTCCGGGTGGCGGGCGAGGGACACCGCCTCCCAGGCGGACGACCCGTCCTCCAGCTGGTGGACGATGCGGTCGGCGATGCGCTTCACGAAACGCCCCCCCACCTTCCGGGCCGCCGTCACCTGTCCATCCTTCGCGACACCCGCTCCACGAGCCGCCGCGACAGGGCGGGGAGCGCCTGCGCCATGCGGGCGGCGCGGTCGGCGCCGGCCTGCGCCCACTCCACGGCGGGCGGGGGCCCCGGCTCGAGGGTGGGGCGACTGAGGATCCCGAGGACCCGGCCGATCCGCTCCGGCAGCTCGCGCCGGTCCACCACCGCGTCGATCTGGCCGTTGTGCAGCTGGGTCTCGGCGCGGCCGAAGTCCGGCGGCAGCTTCTCCCGGGTGGTCTGCTCGATGACGCGGGGGCCGGAGAACGCGATGAGCGCGCCGGGCTCCGCGTACGTCACGTCGCCGAGGGCGGCGAACGACGCCCACACGCCGCCGGTGGTGGGGTGCGCCAGCACCGACACGATCGGCAGGCGCGCGTCGTTCAGCATCTCGAACCCGACCACGGTCTTCGCCATCTGCATCAGCGACAGGACGCCCTCCTGCATGCGGGCGCCCCCCGAGCTGGACACGACGACGAGGGGGAGGCCGCGGTCCACCGCCCTCTCGCACGCCCGCGTGAGCTTCTCGCCGACGACGGCGCCCATGCTGCCGCCCATGAACGCGAAGTCCATCACGGCCGCCATGCACGGCTCCCCGCGGATCTCGATCTCGGCCGCGACGATCGCCTCCCCCAGACCGGTGGAGCGCTCCGCCTGCACGATGCGGTCCGCGTAGGGCTGCAGGTCGACGAACTGCAGGGGGTCGGCGGCGCGCAGCTCCGGCCACAGCTCCACCCAGTCGGCGCCGCCCCCCAGCTGGTCGATGCGCTCGCGGGCGGTGACCGGGAAATGGTGGGCGCAGCTCGGGCACACCCGGAAGTTGCGCCGCATCTCCTCCTCGCGGCACGTCGTCTGGCAGCGCGGGCAGGTGCGGTCGTCGGAGGGCAGGCGGGCGCCCTGCGGCCGCTGGGGGCGGCCCCTGAGCCGGTCGATCGAGACGTTGACGCGGTTCTTCGACACGGGGCGCGGATTATCGCACTGCGGTCGGGTGCCCCGCGAGCCCCGGGGCCCCGTCGGCGAGCCAGTCCTCCACGCTCGCCCGGTACGCCGGCACCACGCGCGCCTCCGGCCGGCACTGCAGGATCACCCGGGCGGCCTCCTCCGCGTCGACGCCGCGCAACCGCAGTACCGCGTAGGCGACCAGGACGGAGCGCCGCCGCCCCTTCTGACAGTGGATCAGGACGCGCGCGTCGGGGTCCGCGTCCAGCACGCCGGCGGCGAACGCCGCGGCGGGCGACCACAGCTCCGCCGGCTGGCGGGACCCGTGGTCCCACATGGGCGCGTGCGCGACCCGGTCGTCGCCGAACACCTGGCGCTCCACCGCGAGGTCCTGCGACAGGCGCGTCTGGGCGAGCGCCCGGCAGTTCACGACGTGCGTGACGCCCGCGGGCGGCAGGTGCATCACCGTGCGCCCCGTCGGCATGCCGCCCACCGCGATGCGGTGGTCGCCGATCCAGTTGAACGCGGGGCGCGCCGGGTCGGGGCGGTACACCCTGGTGCTGACGCGGTGCAGGAGGGCCGGCAGGCCGCGGGGACGTCCGGGGGGGGCTACCAGTGCCGCCCCCGGCGACGTCCGCACCGTTCGGGCGGCCGCAGAGCACGGACGGGCTCCCCGGCGATGCGCGGGCCGCGCCGGGCGGGAGCCGCGTCCTCGGCCCGGCCCGACGGGGTCATCCCGGGGCGCGCGTTGCGACACGGCAATGCGCGCCCGTCACCGCCGGACGACGGGAACCTCTGCGAGGCCATGTCGCCACGCACGATGCGACTCGAAAGTCGGTGATCGGCGGCCCGCCCGGGATCGGGCTGCGGACTTTCGAGTCGAGCTACCGGTCCTCCAACCGCGCGAACGCGAGCGTCGCGTTGTGGCCGCCGAAGCCGAAGCTGTTCGACAGGGCGAGCCGCACGTCCGCCTCGCGGGCCGCGTTCGCGACGTGGTCGACGTCGCCGCAGTCCGGGTCGAGGTCGGCGAGGTTGATCGTGGGGGGGATCACGCCACGCGCGATGGCGAGGGAGACGAGCGCGCCCTCCAGGCCGCCGGCGGCCCCCAGGCAGTGCCCGTGCATCGACTTCGTGGAGCTGACGGGGGTGCGCGCCGCGACGTCCTCGCCCAGGGCGATCTTCAGGACCCGGACCTCCGCGGGGTCGCCGACCGGCGTGGAGGTGCCGTGCGCGTTCACATAGTCGACCTCGTCGGGCGACGCGCCCGCGTCCTGCAGCGCCATCGTCACGGCCCGGGCCGGCCCCTCCCCGGTGGGGTCGGGCTCGGTGAGGTGGTGCGCGTCGCCGGACAGGCCGTAGCCGACGACCTCGCACAGGATGTCCGCGCCGCGGTCGAGGGCCCGGCCGAGCTCCTCCAGCACGATGATCGCCCCGGCCTCGCCCATCACGAACCCGTCGCGCCCCGCGTCGAACGGCCGGCTGCCGCCCGCCGGGTCGTCGTTGCGGGTGGACAGCGCCTTCATCGCGTTGAACGCGGCGATGCCGATGCCGGTGACGGCGGCCTCCGCGCCGCCCGTGATCATCACGTCGGCGGAGCCGCGGCGGATGAGCTCGGTGGCGTCCCCGATGGCGTGGTTCCCCGACGCGCACGCCGTCGTGGCGCACGACAGCGGCCCCTTCAGGCCGAGCTCCATGGAGATCTGCGCGGACGCCATGTTCGCGATCATCATCGGGATGAACAGGGGCGACACCCGGCTGGGGCCGCGCTCCGCGTAGATCGCGGCCTGCTCCTGGAAGGTGCCGAGGCCGCCGACGCCCGAGCCGACGAGCACCCCGATGCGGTCCGCCTCGCCGTCCGGCGCCACACCGGCGTTCTCGAGGGCGAGCCGGGCCGCCGCCACGCCGAGCTGCGCGAAGCGGTCCATGCGGCGCGCCGACTTGCGGTCCATGTAGGCGAGCGGGTCGAAGCCCTTCACCTCGCAGGCGAACGACGTGTCGTGCTCCGACGCGTCGAACAGGGTGATGGGGCCGGCGCCGGACCTGCCCGCCACCGCCGACGCCCACACCTCCTCCGGGCCGGTGCCGAGGGGGGTGATGAGGCCGAGGCCGGTGACGACGACGCGGCGGCGCCCGTCGGGACGGAGGAGCGTCACGCGGCGAGCCCCCCGTCGACCGGCAGCACCGTCCCCGTCACGAACGCGGCGGCCGGGGAGCACAGGAACGCGACGGCCGCGGCGACGTCCTCGGCGGACCCGAGACGCCCGAGCGGCGTCGAGGCGAGCAGGCGCTCGCGCTGGTCGTCGGACAGGGCGGCGGTCATGTCGGTGGTGATGTAGCCGGGGGCGACGGCGTTGACCCGCACGCCGCGCGGCCCCGCCTCGCGGGCGAGGGCCTTCACGAGCCCGACGAGGCCCGCCTTCGCCGCCGCGTAGTTCGCCTGGCCGGGGTTGCCGGTGATGCCGACCACCGAGGACACGGCGACGATGGTACCCGCGCGCCGCTTCAACATGCCGCGAAGGGTCGGGCGGACGGTGAAGAACGCGCCGGACAGGTTCGTGTCGATGACGGCGCGCCAGTCGTCGTCGCTCATCCGCACCGCCAGCCCGTCCCGGGTGATGCCCGCGTTCGCGACGAGCGCGTCGAGGGGGCCGAGGTCCGCCTCCACCGCCTCCACGAGCCCCGCCGCCGCCAGCGGGTCGCTCACGTCCGCGCGGTGCGCCACGGCGCGGCGGCCGAGCGCCTCCACCGCGGCGACGGTGGCGGCCGCGCCGTCCGCGTCCCCCACGTAGGCGACGCCGACGTCGAACCCGGCCTCGGCGAGCGCGCGGGCGCAGGCGGCGCCGATGCCGCGGCTCGCGCCGGTGACGAGGGCGACGGGCATCAGACGGCCACCGCGTCGAGGTCGCCGGGCACGCCCACCTGCGACACGGCGGCGTCACGCCGCACCCGGCGCACCAGGCCGGACAGGACGCGCCCGGGGCCGAGCTCCACGAACCGCGTCACGCCCATCTGCAAGGCGGCCTCGACGGCGGCGCCGAACCGCACCGGGGCGAGGAGCTGGTCGAGCAGCACCTGCCGCATCCGCTCCGGCGGCTCCACCGCGACCGTGGTGGTGGACAGGAACGGGGTGTCGGGCGCGGCGGGCTGCCACGCGTCGAGGGCGGGCCGCAGCCGGTCGGCGGCGGGCGCCATGAGCGGCGAGTGGAACGCCCCGCCCACCTGCAGGCGGCTGGCCCGCAGGCCGCGGTCGGCGGCCAGGGCGAGAAGGCGCTCCACGCCCTCCACCGTCCCCGACGCGACCACCTGCCCCGGGCAGTTGAAGTTCGCCGGCCACACGTCGCCCGCCTCGGCGCACAGCGCCTCGACGCCCGCGTCGTCCACGCCGAGCAGGGCCGCCATCGTGCCGGGCCGCGCCTGGCCCGCGGCGTGCATCGCGTCGCCGCGCTCCGCCACCACCCGCAGCGCCTCCGCGTAGCCGATCGCGCCGGCGGCGACGAGCGCCGAGTACTCGCCGAGGCTGTGGCCCATGACGAGGTCCCCGGACAGGCCCGCGTCGCGGGCGGCGCGCCACGCCGCGATGCTCGTCGCGAGGATCGCCGGCTGGCACACGTCGGTGTCGGTGAGCCGCTCCTCCGGGCCGTGGAAGCAGATCGACGCCAGGTCGTAGCCCAGCGCCTCGTTCGCCTCGTCGAACGCGGCACGCGCCGCCGGCACCGCCTCGGCGAGCTCGCGCCCCATCCCCACCGCCTGCGCCCCCTGCCCGGGGAAGAGGAGCGCGATCACGCGCCGACCGGCCGCGGCTCGTAGCGGACCACCGTCGACCCCCACGACAGCCCCGCCCCGAAGCCCACCATCAGCACGACGTCGCCCGGCGTGAGCACCCCGCGGTCGCGGGCCTCCCGCATGGCGATCGGGATGGACGCGGCGGAGGTGTTGCCGTAGCGCTCCACGTTCGCGAACGTCTTCTCCGGCGGGATGCCGAGCTTGTCCATCGCGTAGTCGATGATGCGACTGTTCGCCTGGTGGGCGACGAACAGGTCGATCTCGTCGGCGGACATCTCCAGGCCGTCGAGGAGGCGGGTGACCGACTCGATCATGATGCGGGTCGCGAACTTGAACACCTCGCGGCCGTTCATCTGGATGCAGACGTCCGGCGTCTCGACCGTGCCGGACAGGTGGTACGGGGAGCGGCCGCCACCCACCGGGATCTTCAGCTCGTGGACCTTGGTGGCGTCCGTCCCCAGGTCGAAGCCGAGGAAGCCGGTCGTGGCCTCGTCGTCGTCGGCGACGAGCAGGGCGGCGCCGGAGCCGTCGCCGAACAGCACGCACGTCGCACGGTCGGTGAAGTCGACGAACCGCGTCATGACCTCGGCGCCGACGAGCAGGGCGTTGCGCACCTGGCCGCTCTCGATCAGGGCGGTCGCCTGGGACAGGCCGTAGATCCACCCGGCGCACGCGATGTTCGTGTCGAACGCGAGGGCGCGGGTCGCGCCGATGCCGAGGGAGATCATCGGGGCGGTCGGCGGGAACACGTAGTCGCCGGTGCTCGTGGCGCAGATGACGGCCTCGACGTCGGCGCCGTCCATGCCGGCGGCCGCGAGGACGTCGCGCGCGGCGAGGATGCCGAGGTCGCTGGCGGCCTGGTCGGGGGCGGCGACGCGCCGCTCCCGGATGCCGGTGCGGGCCACGATCCACTCGTCGCTGGTGTCGACCATCTCCTCCAGGTCGGCGTTCGTGAGCACGCGCTCGGGCACGTAGGAGCCGACGGCCACGAGGCGGGCGCGGCGGGGCAGCCCGTTGCGGAGGACGAGCATCAGGTCTCCCGGTCGGTGACGGCGAAGCGCAGGGTGGCCTCGCAGGCGAGGTCCCCGTCGACGTGGACGGTGCCCTCCCCCTCCCCCAGCGGACCGCGGCGGCGGGTGAGCTCGACGGCGAGCTCCAGCGTGTCGCCGGGGCGGACGGGGCGGCGGAAGCGGGCCTTCTCGATGCCGGCGAACAGGGCGAGCCGCCCGCGGTTGCCCTCCTCGGCCAGCACGGCGAGGGCGCCGGTCTGCGCGAGGGCCTCCACGATGAGGACCCCCGGCATGATCGGCTGGCCGGGGAAGTGGCCGCGCAGGAAGTCGGCGTCGACGGGGAGGGTGTAGCGGGCACGCGCCGACCGCCCCGGGTCGAGCGCGACGATCTCGTCGACGAAGACGAAAGGCTCCCGGTGCGGCAGCAGGTCGGTCGGGGCGGGCAGCGTCACGGGCGAGAATCGTATCGGGCACCGCCCCGGGGGGGCCGCACCGCCGGGGTCCCCGCCGCCACGACTGGCAGGTTTCCGCACTCTCGCGCTACGCTGGGGGTGCCCGCGATGCGCCGGTTCCGCACCCTGATCACCGCCCTCGCGGCGGCCGCCGGGCTCCTCGCCACCCCCGGCGCCGGGCCCCCTCCCGCCATGGCGTCCGGCCCCGTGGTGCGCGGCGTCGACCTGGCGACGGAGGTCACCCCGGTCAGCGCCCGCTGGATCCACCGGGCCCTCGACGACGCCCGCGACGCCGGGGCGCGCCTGTTCGTCATCCGCATGGACACGCCCGGCGGCCTCGACTCGTCGATGCGGGCGATCGTGCGGGACATCTCCTCCTCGCCCCTCACGGTCGCCGTGTGGGTCGCGCCCGACGGGGCGCGCGCCGCGTCGGCGGGGGCGTACATCGCGGCGGCCAGCGACGTGGTGGCGATGGCCCCCGGCTCGAACATCGGGTCGGCGACGCCCGTGGCGGGCGGAAGCGGCGGCGACCTCGACCGCAAGATCGTGAACGACGCCGCCGCCTACATCGCGGCGCTCGCCGGCGACCACGGCCGCGACGCCGCCACCTACCGGCGGATGGTCACGCACCAGCTCAACCTCACGGCCCGCGACGCCGTACGCCGCGACGTGGCGGAGGTCATCGCCCGGACCCCCGGCGAGCTCCTCGCCCGGCTCGACGGGATGCCCGGGAAGGGGGGCGTGCCATTGCGCCTGGACGGCGCGACGCTCCGCATCGACGGCATGCCGTGGCACCTGCGGGTGCTCGACGTGATCGCCGACCCGAACCTCGTGTTCCTGTTCTTCAGCCTCGGCATCCTCGCCCTCGGCTGGGAGGTGTTCCACCCGGGGGCCGTCGTGCCGGGCGTCGTCGGGGCGATCCTCCTGATCCTCGCCCTGTTCGGCCTGTCGATCCTGCCGTTCGACTGGGCGGGCATCGCGTTCATGCTCCTCGCCGCCGCGCTCTTCGCCGCCGAGGTCCACGTCGCCGGCGTCGGGTTCCTCGCCGCCGGCGGCGTCGCGTCGCTCGTCCTCGGCGGGCTCATCCTGTTCGACGAGCCCGGCCTGGAGAGCTCGAGCCCCGCCGTCATCGGCACCGCCGCCGGCGTCGGCATCGCCGTCGTCGCCCTGGTGCGCACCGCGGCGCGGGTGCGGCACATCGCGCCCGCCTCCGGCGACGCGGCGCTCGTCGGGATGGTCGGGCGGGTGCGCAGCGAGGTGGGCGCCGCCCCCGGGCAGGTGTTCGTGAACGGGGAGCTGTGGCGTGCCCGCACCGGTGACGGCCGCACCCTCGGGCCAGGGGAGCGGGTCCGCGTGGTGAAGATGGATGAGCTCACGCTCACCGTGGAGCCGACCGAGGAGGAGTAGCCCGCATGGCCGCCGTCTACGGGATCGTCGCCGTCCTCGTCCTGCTCCTCCTGTTCCTCGCGTCCTCGATCAAGGTCGCGCGGGAGTACGAGCGGGGCGTCGTGTTCCGCCTGGGGCGCCTCCTCGCCGCGAAGGGGCCCGGGCTGTTCATCCTCATCCCGGTGATCGACCGGATGGTGAGGGTGGACCTGCGCACCGTCACCCTGAACGTGCCGCCGCAGGAGGTCATCACCCGCGACAACGTCACCGTGAAGGTGAACGCCGTCGCCTACTTCCGCATCGTCGACGCGTCCCGCGCGGTGGTGCAGGTGGAGAACTACCTGGTGGCGACGTCGCAGATCGCCCAGACGACGCTGCGCAGCGTGCTCGGCCAGGCGGACCTCGACCAGCTCCTCGCCGAGCGCGACCAGATCAACGAGCGGCTGCAGCAGATCATCGACCAGCAGACCGAGCCGTGGGGCGTGAAGGTGTCGGTGGTGGAGGTGAAGGACGTCGAGCTGCCGCAGGCGATGCAGCGGGCCCTCGCCCGGCAGGCGGAGGCGGAGCGGGAGCGGCGCGCGAAGGTGATCGCCGCGGAGGGGGAGCTGCAGGCGTCCGAGAAGCTCGCGCAGGCCGCCGCGGTGATGGGGCGGGAGCCGATGACGCTGCAGCTGCGCTACCTGCAGACCATGAACGAGATCGCGTCGGAGCGCACCAGCACGCTCATCATCCCCCTCCCCCTCGACCTGATCGAGCCGTTCCTGCAGCGGGCCCGCGGCAACTCACCCGCCGCGTGACGCGGCGCGCCCGCGACGCGGCATCGCGAAACGGGTACCGTCGGGGAAGGTGGGCGCCCCGGAGCCGGGTGCGCCGCATGGCGATCGACCGATGCGTCCGGGGAGGCGAGTCGTGAGGGCGATCTGGAAGGGCTTCATCTCGTTCGGCCTGGTCACCATCCCCGTCGGGGTGGGGCTCGCGCAGGAGCGCAGCGCCGACGTCAGCTTCCGCACCCTGTCGCGGGCGACGGGACGCCCCGTGAAGCAGAAGCGCTGGGACCCGGACCGCGACGTGGAGGTCGGCCCCGACGACGTCGTGAAGGGCTGGGAGTTCGCGAAGGGCCAGTACGTGCCGGTGGAGGACGCGGAGCTCGAGCAGTTCGCCGCCCGCCAGGAGAAGACCATCGAGATCCTGCAGTTCGTCGACGCCGGCGAGGTCGACCCCGTCTACTTCGAACGGGCGTACTGGCTGGAGCCGCAGGAGCGCGCCGAACGCCCCTACGCCCTGCTGGTCGCCGCGATGGAGCGGACAGGACGCGCGGCGATCGGGCGGTTCGTGCTGTCCACGAAGGAGCACCTCGTGCTCCTGCGCGCCTACGCCGGCACCCTCACGCTGGAGACGCTGCTGTACCCGGAGGACATCCGGGTCCGGGACCACACCGAGATCCGGGAGCGGCTCGACGGGGTGGAGGTGAAAGGCCCGGAGCTCGACATCGCCGAGCAGCTCGTCGACAGCCTCACCGGCCCGTTCGACCCCGCCGCCTACCCGAACCGCACCCGCGCCGCGCTCATCGACTTCCTGCAGGCGAAGGCCGCGGGCCGCGAGCCGGTCGTCGCGGAGGAGGCCCCCGCACCCGCCCCCGTCGTCGACCTGATGGCCGCCCTGCGGGCGAGCCTCGCCGCCGCCG
>JBFLWO010000044.1:0-10199 GCA_040757755.1 Actinomycetota bacterium | reverse complement strand
CCGCGTCGCAGGTTCCTTGACGCTCTGGCGAGCGAAAAGTCCCCGCCGGACGGGGGACGCAGGGAGGGCCGATATCGGGAATATCGGCCCGACCGAGGACCCCGCCTCCCGCACGCTCAGCCGCACGGGCACCGAGGATCCGGCGCGACTTTGCAGCCGCCAGATGCCAAGAGATCTGTGACGCGGGACACTAGCCTTGGGGCGGTTGCCGGCCCGCGCGAGGGGATCCGCGCGGCGGCCGCGGCCGTCGACGGCATCGGACCGGGGTGGTGACGTGATCTCTCCCGTTGTGGATCTCGCCTGGCTGGACGCGCACCGCGCCGACGTGGTGGTGGCGGACGTGCGCTGGTACCTGGACGGCCGCTCCGGCCGGGACGCCTACGCGCAGGGGCACCTGCCGGGCGCCGTGTTCGTCGACCTGGACCGCTGGCTCGCGGGCCCCGCCTCACCGGCGGAGGGACGCCACCCGCTCCCCGACCCCGCCGTGTTCGCGGAGGGGATGGCGCGCCTCGGGATCGGCGACGCCGACACGGTCGTGGCCTACGACGACGACGGCGGCGTGGTCGCGGCGCGCCTGGTGTGGCTCCTGCGCGCCTCCGGCCGCGACGCGGCGCTCCTCGACGGGGGGCTTCGCGCATACCGCGGGCCGCTCGACACCGGGGAGCCGCAGCGGCCCCCGGCCGCGTTCACGCCGCGGCCGTGGCCGGCCCACCTCCTCGCCGACGTCGACGCCGCGGCCGACCCCGCGAACGTCGTCCTCGACGCCCGCGACCCGGCCCGCTACCGCGGCGAGACGGAGCCCGTCGACCCGCGGGCCGGGCACATCCCCGGGGCGCGCAACGTCCCCTGCCGGGAGAACGTCGCGGCCGACGGCACGCTGCTCCCCGTCGCGGAGCTCCGCCGCCGCTTCCGCGCGGCGGGGGTCGTCGAGGGCGTCCCCGTGATCTCGTACTGCGGGTCGGGGGTCACGGCCTGCCACAACCTGCTGGCGCTGGAGCACGCGGGCCTCGGGCCGGGGCGCCTCTACCCCGGGTCCTGGTCGCAGTACAGCCACGTCGCGGACCTCCCGGTCGCCACCGGCGGCTGACGCGCCCGGGCGTCCCTCACCCGTCAAGAACCGCTCAAGGGGGCGGGCGGGGGCGTGAGATCGTCCCGGTCCGCGGCTACACGTCCTTCCTGACGTCGTGGATCGACCAGGAGGACCTCACGCCGATGGGCAGGAAGCTGACTTTCACCGTCGTCGCCGTCGCCGCGGCGGGGGCGCTCGCCGCGGGGCTCACCGTGGCGCTGACCGGCGACTCGGATCATGCGGACACGTCGGGGCACGCGACCTCGACGACGATGCACGGAGACATGCCGGGCGGCACCGTGTGGGTGGCCAACGAGGGCGCCGGCAGCCTCAGCGCGATCGACGCCTCCTCCGGGACGGTCGTCGCGACGCTGACCGGGATCGAGGGTCCGCACAACGTCCAGGCCGCCCCGGACGGGCGGACCGTGTGGGCGGTGAGCGGGCACGACGACCTCGCGGCGATGATCGACACCACGACATACACGCTCCACGGCACCGCGGCGACGGGCAGGGCGCCGGCGCACGTCGTCGTCACCCCCGACGGGCGCACGGCGTACGTGACGAACGGCGGCGACGGCACGGTCACGGCGATCGACGTCGCGAAGATGACGCCCGTCGCGACGATCCCCGCCGGCGACGGCCCGCACGGCCTGCGGCCGAGCCCCGACGGGCGCTTCGTCTACGTGGCGAACACGGGCGGCGGCACGGTCAGCGTCATCGCCACCGCGACGAACCGGAAGGTGGCGGACATCCCCGTCGGGAAGCGGCCCGTGCAGGTGGCCGTGGCGCCGGACGGGAAGGACCTGTACGTCACGCTGAACGGGGAGGACGCCGTCGCCAGGGTCGACCTCGCCACGCGGAAGCTCGAGGGCACGGCCGCGGTCGGCCGGGGGCCGATCCAGGTGTTCGTCACCCCCGACGGGGCGCGCCTCGTCGTCGCCAACCAGGGGACGGACGCCGACCCGGGCACGACGGTCTCCATCGTCGACACCCGCACCTTCGCCGTCACCGGCACCGTCGAGACGGGCGCCGGCGCGCACGGCGTCGCGATCGACCCGTCGGGCACGCACGCCTACGTCACGAACATCCACGCCGGCGACGTGGCGATCGTCGACCTCGACGCGGCGGCGGTGGTCGCGCGCGTCCCGGTGGGCGACGAGCCGAACGGGATCAGCTTCTCGTCCATGGCGCCGGCGCACCCCGCGACGCCCGAGATCGCGGTCATGGAGTCCCACGGGGACGGCGGCGGCGACATGCCGGACGACATGCACTGACGGCCGGCCCGACGACGTGCACCGACGGTCCCCACCTGCCGGAGCGGGTGGGGACCGAGCGATCCGGTGATACGGTAAGGGGGTATCCGACGTAAGGGAGGGACGGATGGACGAGGTGACCTACCGCGTGCCGGACATGAGCTGCGGGCACTGCTCGCAGGCCGTCGGCGGCACGCTGCGCACGGTGGAGGGGGTCGAGGCGGTGGACGTCGACCTCGACACCAAGATCGTGACGGTGCGCGGCGCCGGCCTCGACGACGCGCGGCTGCGCGCGGCGATCGAGGACGCCGGCTACGAGGTGGCCGCGGAGGCGTGATGGCTCCCGCGACGGGCACGCAGACGCCGATCCGCCTCGACCTGGAGGGCATGACGTGCGCGTCGTGCGCCTCGCGCATCGAGAAGCGACTGAACCGGATCGAGGGCGTCGACGCCACGGTGAACTTCGCGACCGAGCAGGCCACGGTCGTGACGCACCGCGACGTGCCGCTCGCGGAGCTCGTCGGGGCGGTCGAGGCGGCCGGCTACCACGCCCGCCCCGCCGCGGCGGCGGACGGCGACGCCGGCGAGCACCACCACGACGAGCCCGCGGCGCGTCTCGCCCGGCGGCTGGCGGTGGCGGTCGCGCTGGGCGTGCCCGTCGTGCTCCTGGCGATGGTGCCGCCGGTGCGCTTCACGGGGTGGGAGTGGGTGGCGCTCGCCGCCTCCACCCCCGTCGTCGCGTACTGCGGCGCGGGCTTCCACGCCGCCGCCGTGCGCGGCGCGCGGCACCTCACCGCGACGATGGACACGCTGATCTCCCTCGGCACCCTCGCGGCGTGGCTGTGGTCCACCGTGGTGCTGCTCGCCGGACTGGACAGCGAGATGTACTTCGAGGTGGCGGTCGCCGTCACCGCCCTGATCCTCCTCGGCCGGTTCCTCGAGGCGCGGGCGAAGGGCCGCTCCTCCCAGGCGATCCGGGCCCTCTTGGAGCTGGGGGCGAAGGAGGCGCGCGTGCTGCGCGACGGCGCCGAGGTGCTCGTGCCGGTGGCGGAGCTGCGGGTCGGGGACCTGTTCGTGGTGCGCCCCGGCGACAAGCTCGCGACCGACGGCGTGGTGGTGGAGGGCGAGTCGGCCGTCGACCAGTCGATGCTCACGGGCGAGTCGGTGCCGGTGGAGGTCGCGGCCGGCGCGGAGGTGGCGGGCGCGACGGTGAACACCTACGGGCGGCTCGTGGTGCGGGCCACGCGGGTGGGGTCCGACACGGCCCTCGCGCAGATCGCGCGTCTGGTGGAGGAGGCGCAGTCCGGGAAGGCGCCGGTGCAGCGGCTCGCCGACCGCGTGTCCGGGGTGTTCGTGCCGGTGGTGATCGCGGTGTCGGTCGCGACGCTGGTCGGCTGGCTGGCCGTGACGGGGTCGGCGTCGGCGGCGTTCACGGCGGCGGTGGCGGTGCTCATCATCGCCTGCCCGTGCGCGCTGGGCCTGGCGACGCCGACGGCGCTGATGGTGGGCACGGGGCGGGGCGCCCAGCTCGGCATCCTCATCAAGGGGCCGGAGATCCTTGAGCAGACCCGCCGCATCGACACGATCCTGCTCGACAAGACGGGGACCGTGACGGAGGGCCGGATGGAGCTCGCCGAGGTGCGGCTGCTCGACGGCGCGTCCCGCGGCGAGGTGCTGCGCCTGGCGGGTGCGGTGGAGGCCGCCAGCGAGCACCCGATCGCGCAGGCGGTGGCGCGGGCGGCGCGGGCCGAGGCGGGGGACCTGCCGCCGGTCACGGCGTTTCGCAACGTCGCCGGGGTCGGGGTGAGCGGCGTGGTGGAGGGCCACGAGGTGTCGGTGGGTCGCCGCGACGGCCGGATCGAGGTGGCGTGGGACGGCGTTCCGCGGGCGGCGCTGGTGGTGCGGGACGCGACGAAGCCGTCGAGCGCGGAGGCCGTCGCGGAGCTCGTCGCCCTGGGGTTGGAGCCGGTGCTCCTCACCGGTGACGCGCGCGACACGGCGGAGCGGGTGGCGCGCGAGGTGGGGATCGACCGGGTGCTGGCCGAGGTGTTCCCGGACGACAAGGTGCGGGAGGTGGAGCGCCTGCAGGCGGAGGGCCGCCGCGTCGCGATGGTCGGCGACGGGGTGAACGACGCGCCGGCGCTCGCCCGGGCGGACCTCGGCATCGCGATCGGCACCGGCACGGACGTGGCGATCGAGGCGTCGGACCTGACACTGGTGTCGGGTGACCTGCGGGCAGCGGCCGACGCGATCCGCCTGGCGCGGCGGACGCTGCGTACGATCAAGGGGAACCTGTTCTGGGCGTTCGCCTACAACGTCGCGGCGGTGCCCCTGGCGGTGGCGGGCCTCCTGAACCCGATCGTGGCGGGGGCGGCGATGGCGGCGTCGAGCCTGTTCGTCGTGTCGAACAGCCTGCGGCTGCGGCGGTTCACGAGCCGGCGGGCGGGGGTGGCGGGGTGAGTGACGCGGCGGACGGGCCGGCGCGCGGCTACACGAAGGACAAGGCGGCGCTGGTCGCGCGCCTGCACCGCATCGAGGGGCAGGTGCGCGGCGTGGAGCGGATGATCGAGGAGGACCGCTACTGCATCGACATCCTCACGCAGATCGCCGCGGCCGGCACGGCCCTGGAGGCGGTGGCGTTCAAGATCCTCGACGAGCACGTGCGGCACTGCGCCGCCCACGCGTTTCGCTCCGGGGACGCGGAGGAGGTGGACCGCAAGACCCGCGAGATCCTCGACGCGGTGCAGCGGTTCGCGAAGACCAGGTAGGCCGCGACCGGCGCGCGCCCTCACGGCGCGCCGGGCGGCCCGGGACCCGGCCCTCCCGGCGTCACGGAGGGGACGTGCCCGGACCGTTCAGACGTCCGCCAGGACGATGCCGAGGAGGAGCCTGCCGGCGGCGTCGAGGCGGTCGGCGGCGTTGGAGAGGTGGCGGTACACCTCGCGGCGGCGCAGGGCGAGCAGGAGGGCCTCGAGCTGGGGTGCGCCCCCGTCACCCTGGCCGCTCGACGCGGCGGCGTATCTCTCGGCCGCGAAGGCGTCGGCCACCGCGGCGCGGTAGACCTTCTCGGCGCTTCGCTCGGACTTGTGGACCGTGAGGGCCGCGGCCTGAGCCGCGGCGGGGTCGTCGTGGAGCCGGGCGAAGCCCTCCCGCAGCGAGACACCGCCCTCGCGGAGCTGCTCGGCGAGCCGGCGCATCCACGGGTCGGGCGGGACCTCCAGGATCTCGATCTCCCGGACGGTGGTCTTGGCGTAGTTCAGGACATCGTCGATCGCGGTCGCCGCCAGGTGGATGGCGCCGCGGTCCATCGGCGTGGCGAAGGCGCGCGCCAGCGTGTCGAGCGTGCGCGCCCGGCGCCGGTCGCCCTCCTTCTCGAGGGCGCGCACCCGCTCCCCGTGCTCGGGGGCGCCGTCGCCCGTGTACGCCACCAGGGCGTCGAGGGCCTCCACCATCACGGCGCACTGCTCCTCCAGGAGGCCGTGGAAGTCGGGCACGCGGGGCGCGATGCGCTCGGTCAGCGCGGCGATCGCCCGCCGGATGCGCGTCGTCATCGGGGGGACCTCAATCGATCGCCCCGGCCGCGCGCAGGATGCCTGCCAGCGCCGCGGCGAACAGGGCGGTGCACGGGATCGTGAGGAGCCACGCCACCAGCATGGCCTTCCCCGACTCCCAGCGCACCGCACGCGGGCGCTCGGCCGCTCCGACGCCGATGATCGCGGAGCTGGTGACCTGGCTGGTCGAGACCGGCCCGCCCCACACCGACGTCGCGCCCACCACTGCGGCGGCCGCGACCTGGGCGCCGGCGGCGTGCAGCGGGCGCAGCCGGTAGATGCCGAATCCGAGCGTCCGCACGATCCGCCAGCCGCCGACGATTGCCCCCAGGGGGATGGTGGCCGCCGACAGGAGGACCGCCCAGGTGGGCACCTCGAGCCGGTCGGTGCTTCCGCCCGCCAGGAGCGCCAGGGCGATGATGCCCATGCTCTTCTGCGCCTCGTTCGCGCCGTGGGCGAACGACAGCGCCGCGACGGTGGGCCATTGCATGCGGCGCAGGCGGCGGTTCCATGCGGCACGGGCCGAGCGCAGCGTCCAGGCCCCCGCGCGCAGCACCAGGGCGCCGACCGCCAGGCCGATGAGGGGCGAGGCCAGGAGCGCGACGACCACCTTCAGGACTCCTTCGACCTTCCCGTCGGCGAGGGCGGCGACGCCCCAGTTCACGTCCCCGGGCCCCGCCGCGACGATGGTGGCGCCGACCAGGCCCCCCACGAGCCCGTGGGTGGACGACGCCGGGATGCCGAGGCGCCACGTCGCGACGTTCCAGGCGATCGCCGCCGCGAGGCCCGCCGCGACGGTCCCCAGCGCGGACGGGGGCGCGAGCCCGTCGAGGTCGACGAACGACGCGATCGTCGTGGCGACCGCGGTTCCGGCGACGAGGGGCCCGGCGAACCCGAACACCCCGACGATGGCGATGGCCCGCCGGGGGGCGAGCGCCCGCGAGGCGATGCCGCTCGCGGTCAGCGTGGCGGCGTCGTGTATCCCGCCGCTCACCGCCCACAGGAGCGCGATCGCAACGACGGTCCCGGTTTGCGCCGACACGGCGCGATCCTGCCAGGCCGGCCGGACCGCGCCGCGATCGGACGTACGCGGGGTGCGTCCCGGCGACCGCCGTCAGCGCGTCCGGAACGAGCCGGACGAGAGGGTCTGGTTTCCGCTGCGTTCGATCGCGAGCACCTCCCAGTTGTAGGCGGTGCGGGGCTCGAGGAACCCGTTCGGAACCGCGATGCTGGTCACCGCGGGCGGCAGGTACATGCTCAGCCCGAGCTTCCCGATCATGTGCGGGTGCGGCGGGACGTCCTTCTCGATGATGAGCTGGTAGGCGATGATCGTGACGGGCCCCCCGGTGATCGTCCTCCGCACGGGCCGCCAGCGGGCGACCACTCCGCGCACCGGAACGGTGGCGCCGTCCTCGGGTGAGACGAGCACCGGACCGGCCGGGATGTCGTGGGTGAGCCAGGCGGTGCCCGCGGTGCGCCCCGCGCCCGTGCCGTTCTCCTGCGCCGGGCCGGCGATGGTGTATTTGCCCTCGGGCAGTTTCGCCAGCATCTCCTCGATCGGCACGTCCGTGTTCTCGGGCTCGACCGACTCGAAGAACAGCTCCGTCAGGCCGAGCCGGGCGAGGGCGCCGCGGGCCTCGAACGTCAGGACCCGGCCGCCGGGCCCGCGCACGTCGAGCCGCCGCCAGCCTTCGCTGTCGACGAAGCCCTGGAAGCCTGTGTCCCTGTCCGTCGCGTTGTGCTCGATGTTCAGCTTCGCGTCCTTCAGGGGGATGACGCCGGCGGCGGCGCGCGCCGGCGGCCCTCCCGCGCCGTGGGCGGCCGCGTAGGCGCCGGCGGATGCGAGCAGGGCGGCCGACACGAGGGTGACGAGGGTGAGTCCGGTGCGTCTCATGGGTCCCTCCGCGGGGTCCGGGTTCCGGTTTCGCAGCTGACGCTACGGCTCCCGGATGACAGGGACATGACAGGCCGCGCGTCCCGGCGACGTGCCCTCCCAACGCGCCCGGCACCCCGGGGGGCCCGGTTCCGCCGCGCGACGGTGGCGCAGCTGCGGCTCCGTCGCCCGGTGCGGGATCGCGAACTCAGGCCCACCGCTCGATGCGGCGCTGCTGCGGCTCACTGCGCCGGGACGCCCCCGGCGGGGACTCGTCGCCGCCCGCGACCGGGGCGGGGCCTGCCAGTTCGCGCGCCAGACTTCTGCGGAACTTCCGGAGTGGAGGCAGCGTGCGGCCTGGTCACCCCCGGCCGGCGGGGGCCCCGTCCCGGCGCGCGACGACGGCGTAGCTCGTGGCGAGTCGCCGCAGCCGGGTGCGCGTGAGGGGGGCGAGGAGGCGCTCCAGGGTGACGGCGAGGCCGGGGACCATGCGGTCGATCGGCGGTACGAGAAGGTTCATGTCGAAGTAGACGGTCCGCTGCGGGGACAGGCCGACGGCCCGCATGAGGCGTGTCAGGTCCCGCTCGCCCAGGAGGCGGACGCAGTTGCGCCACTCCCCGCGGCGCCGCTCCGGCGGCACCCCGAGGAGCTTCTCCGCGATGGACCGCATGCGGCGCACCGGCAGGTACACGGCGCGCTCCCACGTCCGGTACGGGCTCCACGGGTTCAGCATCGTGACCGTCACGACCCCGTCGGGGCGCGTCACTCGCGCCACCTCCCGCAGGGCCGCGACGACCTCCACGTACTCCAGCACCCCCATCACCACGACGGCGTCGTATCGCGCGTCATGGGACGGCATCGCCTCGATCCGGCCGACGCGCAGCTCGACGCCGGGCGCGTCGCCCAGGATGCGGCGTGCCTCCGCGATCATCGCGCCGGACCGGTCGAGCCCGGTGATCGCGAACTCCCCGGGTCGCCGGTCGGCGAGGTGGCGCACCATGATCCCGGGGCCGCATCCCGCGTCGAGAAGCGCGCCCCCGGGGTGGCCGGCGAGGATCTCGGCGACGAGGGCGACGCGGCCCCTGAAGAAATGCCCGATCGGCCCGGGCGCCTGGTGCGCGGCGACGTACCCCGCGGCCGCCCAGTCGGCCCCGTACATGTCACCCACGACGTCATCCCGGCTGTGCCGGGCGAGGCGTCGCGCCACCGCGGCGGGGACCAGGCCGGACGGCCGTGCGCGCCGGATCTCGGGCCTGACGAGCCCCGGGGACGAAGCGCCATCCGCGATGCCACGCGCCAACACCGGCTCCCTCGTGCGGCCCGGTCGCACGCCCCGGGCCCGACGACGGGGGCAGCGTAGACAACCCCGTGAAGAACCGGTGATTTTGTCGGTGATCGCCGCCGGTTTCGCGACTCCGGCGTACGCCCGGCCTACTGCGCCGGCACGCCCCCCGGCGGGGACTCGTCGCCGACCGCCGCGACCGGTGCGGGGCGTGACCGGCGGCGGATCGCCCCGGCCAGGTCCCGTGCGTCACCGCGCAGGGACGGCGCGACGAGCAGGCACGCCCCCAGGTAGACGACGGCGGCGACGGGGACGCCGATCGCGAGGATCGCCCCGGCGGGGAGCCCCCACGACTCGAGGAGGAGCCGCAGCGGCAGGGCGGCGCCGGCCATCACGGCGGTGGCGGCGGCGACGCCGCCGAGGTTGCGCCAGTACCCGCCCATCGGGAACCCCAGGGTCTTGGCGGCGATGCGGACGTACACGGGCCAGATGACGGCGACGGCGGCGGAGATCGCGAGGGCGACGCCCTCGATGCCGAACTGGAGGCCGGCGACGATCGCGCCGACGAGCACCGCGGCGGACATCCCGGCGTACCGGAACATGTGCCCGGTGAGCCCGCGCGACAGGACGACGCTCAGGGTGACGGTGTTGAGGGCGTAGACGATGCCCGCCCAGGCGAGGAGCTGGAAGACGGGTGCGGCGGCGTCCCACTTCTCCCCCAGCACGACCCGCACGAACTGGGGGGCGAACACGACGAGGCCGACCATCGCGGGCACGATGACCGCGGCGGCGATCCGCACCACCCGGAGCCAGATCTGGACGACGCGCTCGTCGTCGTCCTGCATCCGGGACAGCACCGGGAAGAGCGCCTGGTAGATCGGCTCCGCCACCCGGGTCACCGGGTAGAGCATCAGGTTGTACGACAGGGAGTACACGCCCAGCGGGGCGGCACCGAGGAAGCGGCCGATCAGCAGGTTGTCGATGTTCTTGTGGATGTAGGCGAACAGGTTGGCGCCGGCGAGGTGGGCGGTGAACCGCACGAGGCGGCCGGCGCTCGACCGGGAGAACAGAAACCGCGGCCGCCAGTCACTCGCCACCCACAAAAGCCCCAGATACACCACCGACGTCGCAACCTGCTGCAACACGATCGCCCACGCCCCACCACCCCCCA
>JBFLWO010000043.1:0-10228 GCA_040757755.1 Actinomycetota bacterium | reverse complement strand
GCCACCAGCGGCCAGGTCGCCGCGGCCGCCGCCGGCGGCCCCCAGGTCATCGGCACCGGCCACCTCCCCCCCGACGCCGGCACGCGGCCCGGAATGCGCGTCGGGAGCGCGCTCGTGCCGATCCGGTTCCAGGACGACGCGCACGCCCGCGGCGTGCTGCAGATCGAGCAGGACTACGAGGCGACCGCCGACGGCATCGGCGACGCGGTCGGGCGGATCGCGCTCGTCCTCGGCCTTGCGCTCGTCTGCATCTACACGGCGCTCTTCCCGATCCTCCTCACCGCGTCCCGGCGGCTGCGGATGCAGGCCGCCGACAACGAGCGCCTCGCGCTGCACGACGCCCTCACCGGCCTGCCGAACCGCACCCTCTTCCGCGACCGGGTGAGCCAGGCGCTGCTCGCGGCGCGGCGCGGCGGACCGGCCCCCGCGGTGATGCTCATGGACCTCGACCGGTTCAAGGAGATCAACGACACCCTCGGCCACCAGGCCGGCGACCGCGTGCTGGAGGAGGTCGCGCGGCGTCTGTCCGGCGCGCTGCGCGGCAGCGACACGATCGCGCGGCTCGGCGGCGACGAGTTCGCCGTGCTCCTCGGCGGCGTCGACGACGCGGACGCCGCCGCGCACGTCGCCGGGGTGGTGCTGGACGTGTTCGAGGAGCCCGTCCACGTGCAGGACATGGCCCTCACCGTCGAGGCCAGCGTCGGGATCGCCCTGTGGCCGGAGCACGGGGAGGACGTCGACGCGCTCATCCGCTGCGCGGACGTGGCGATGTACCAGGCGAAGGCGGCGCGCAGCGGCTTCGCCCTCTACTCCCCGGAGGGGGAGGAGGGCGCGCGGGACCGGCTCGCGCTGGCGGGGGAGCTCCGCCACGCCCCCGCCCTCGGCCAGATCGAGGTGCACTACCAGCCGAAGGCGTGCCTGCGCACCGGCCGGGTGACGGGCGTCGAGGCCCTGGCGCGGTGGCGCCACCCCCGCCTCGGTCTTCTCGGCCCCGACGCCTTCATCGGGATGGCGGAGCAGAGCGGCGCCATCCGCCGCCTCACGCTGCACGTGCTCGACCAGGCCCTGCTTCAGTGCCGGGCGTGGCGCGACGAGGGGTTCCCCGTCGGCGTCGCCGTGAACCTGTCCGCCCATCACCTCCTGGACCGGGACCTGCCCGACGACGTCGCCGCGGCGCTCTCGCGCGCCGGGGTGGAGCCCGGGCTCCTGGAGCTCGAGATCACGGAGAGCACCGTGATGGCGAACCCCCTGCGCGCCCGGGAGGTGCTGCAGGCGCTGCGCGAGATGGGGGTGCGGATCGCGATCGACGACTTCGGCGTGGGGCATTCGTCCCTGGGGCAGCTCGCCGAGCTGCCGGTGCAGGTCATCAAGATCGACCGGTCGTTCGTCGCGGAGATGCGCCCCGACTCGCGGGCCGGCCTCATCGTGCGCTCCACCGTTGACCTCGGCCGCAGCCTGGGCCTGGAGGTCGTCGCGGAGGGCGTCGAGACGGAGGAGACGTGGCAGGAGCTCGGCCGCCTGGGCTGCGACGTGGCGCAGGGGTACGTCGTGTCCCGCCCCGTCGAGGCGGGGGAGGTCACCGGCATCATCCTGCGGCGCGGCCTGCGCGCCCCCGACACGCGCACCCGCACCGACCGGGCACGCTCCCGGTTCCGCCGCCCGGACCGCCCTGTGGGCGTCGCCGGCGGACCCCGCTCGCGGTGACTCCGAGCCCCCTGGGGGCCGTCCGCTCCCGGGACGCAAGAGCCGGGACACGAGGGTCCGCGGCACGATTCCGGGCGGGCCGCCGACCAGCGACTCTCGAGTCGGATCGTGCGGGGAGGGACGTCCCTGCGGGGGTTCGCGCCGCTGCCCTGACGGGCGCGAATGGCCGGGTCGCGACGCGCGTCCCGAGGAGAACCCGGAAACTTCGGGCGCAGGACACTACACTTGGCTGATACGTGGTGACGCCCGCCGGCCACGCGCGGGCGCACGGGACCGGCGACGGACGGGGGCCCATGGGAGGCGAGGGGATGCGCGACGGCGGGGAGGCCCGCCGCGGCACGATGCGGGTGAAGAGCGGCCTTGCGCAGATGCTCAAGGGCGGGGTGATCATGGACGTCACGACCCCGGAGCAGGCGCGGGTCGCGGAGGAGGCGGGCGCCTGCGCGGTGATGGCGCTCGAGAGGATCCCCGCCGACATCCGCGCCGACGGCGGTGTCGCCCGCATGAGCGACCCCGAGATGATCCTCGGGATCAAGGAGGCCGTCAGCATCCCGGTGATGGCGAAGTGCCGCATCGGGCACTTCGTCGAGGCCCAGATCCTCGAGGCGCTCGAGATCGACTTCATCGACGAGAGCGAGGTCCTCACCCCGGCCGACGAGGCGCACCACATCGACAAGCACGGGTTCACCGTGCCGTTCGTGTGCGGCGCGACCGACCTGGGGGAGGCCCTGCGCCGCGTCGGCGAGGGCGCCGCCATGATCCGCACCAAGGGCGAGGCGGGCACCGGCAACGTGGTGGAGGCGGTGCGCCACATGCGCTCCATCCGCGGCGGCATCGCATGGCTGCGGGGGCTCGCGCCCGAGGAGCTGTACGCCGCGGCGAAGGAGCTGCGCGCCCCCCTCGACCTCGTCGAGCACGTCGCCCGCGAGGGGGCCCTGCCCGTCGTGAACTTCTCCGCCGGCGGGGTCGCCACCCCGGCCGACGCGGCGCTGATGATGCAGCTCGGCGCCGACGGGGTGTTCGTCGGCAGCGGCATCTTCAAGAGCGAGGACCCGCCGAGCCGCGCCCGGGCCGTGGTCGAGGCCGTCACGCACTTCCAGGACCCGGAGATCCTCGCGCGGGTCTCGTCCGGCCTGAAGCAGGCGATGGCGGGCATCGAGATCGCGGCCCTCGGCGAGGACGGCCTGCTCCAGAACCGCGGGTGGTGACGGCGCTCTCCCGGCCGCGCGTCGGCGTGGTGGCGGTCCAGGGGGCGGTCGCAGAGCACGAGGAGGCGCTGCGGGCCGTGGGCGCCGACCCCGTGCAGGTGCGGCTGCCCGAGGACCTGGAGGGGCTCGACGGCATCGTCATCCCCGGCGGGGAGAGCACCACGTTCGGCCTCGTCGCAGGGCGTTCCGGGCTGCTCGACGCGCTGCGCGACGCCGTGCGCGACGACCGCATGCCCGTGCTCGGCACGTGCGCCGGGATGATCATGCTGGCGTCGGCGACCACCGGGGGCGCGCAGCCGCTCGTCGGCGGCATGGACATCGTGGTGCGCCGCAACGCGTTCGGCGCCCAGGTGCGCAGCTTCGAGGCCGACGTCGACGTCCCGGAGCTCGGCGACGAGCCGGTGCGGGGCGTGTTCATCCGCGCCCCGTGGATCGAGGAGGCGGGACCCGACGTCGAGGTTCTGGCAAGCTACGACGGCCATGGGGTGGCCGCGCGGCAGGGCGACCTGACCGTCACCGCGTTCCACCCCGAGCTCACCGGTGACCGCCGCCTGCACGCCCGGTTCGTGGCGCGCGTGCGGGAGCGCCGGGGAGCCGCTGAAGCCGAGGCCGAGGGAGGGGCACGTGTCCGGGCACAGTAAATGGGCCACGATCAAGCGGAAGAAGGGCGCCGCCGACGCGAAGCGCGGGCAGCTCTTCTCCAAGCTGTCGCGGGCGATCATCGTCGCGGCCAAGGAGGGCGGGGCGGACCCCGCCTCCAACTCCGCGCTCGCGACCGCCATCCAGAAGGCGCGCGACAACTCGATGCCGAAGGACAACATCGAGCGCGCCATCCAGCGCGGCGCCGGGGCCGGGGACGGCGAGGCCTACGAGTCCATCCTGTACGAGGGGTACGGGCCGGGCGGCGTCGCGATCATCTGCCAGATCCTCACGGACAACCGCAACCGCACCGCCGCCGACGTCCGCCACGCCTTCACGAAGAACGGCGGGTCGCTGGGCACGCCGGGCAGCGTCGCCTGGCAGTTCGACCGCAAGGGCGTGATCCTCGTCGAGGCGGAGTCCGCGGACGAGGAGGCCCTGATGGAGGCGGCGCTCGAGGCCGGGGCGGAGGACATCTCCGAGGACGGGTCGCAGTGGCAGATCACCACGGACCCCGCGGACTTCATCGCGGTCCGCGAGGCGCTCGACGCGGCCGGCATCCCCATGGCGTCCGCCGAGCTGACGATGGTGGCGAAGTCCACGGTGCAGCCGGACGAGAAGGAGGCCCGGCAGCTCCTGCGGCTCATGGACCTGCTGGAGGACAACGAGGACGTGCAGGGCGTGTACGCGAACTTCGACATCTCCGAGGAGGTGCTCGAGGCGGTCGCGGGCTAGCCCGCGACCCCCGGGCCGGGGCGTGGTCATCGGGATCGACCCGGGGCTTGCGTCCACCGGGTACGCGCTGGTGCGGCGGGACGGGAGCCGTCTCGTGACCGTGGCGTGCGGCACGCTGCGCACCAGCCCTCGCACGCCGCACGCCGACCGCCTGCGCGCGTTGCACGACGGCGTCGCCGCCCTGATCGACCGGGAGGGGGTGGTCGACGCCGCCATCGAGTCGTGGTTCGTGCACCCGCCGAGCCGTACGGCGATGGGGATGGCGGAGGCGCGCGGGGCGATCCTCGTGGCGCTCGCGGGGCGCGGCCTGGCGGTGGCCGAGTACGCGCCGAACGAGGTGAAGCAGGCGGTCACGGGGAACGGCCGGGCCGAGAAGCAGCAGGTGCGGGCGATGGTGGCGCGGCTCGCGTCGGGGCCCTCCGCCGAGACCGATCACGCGGCCGACGCCCTCGCGATCGCGATCTGCCACCTCAACCGGTCCGCCCTGGCCGACGCGGTCCGCCGCGCCCTGTGACCGGGTGGGGATCTGCCGCGGGGACGGGGCGCCGGGGGCCGCGTGTTATCTGTGCGGTCCTGCGGGCGGAGCGGTCCGGACCGGCCTCCGGCGGAACCACCGGCGCGTTATCGGCACGCGATAACGGCATGGCGGCGGGGGCATCCGCGACCCGCGGTAACCTCGTCCGGATGAGCCGGGGAGAGCCATGATCCGCAGCGTGCGGGGTCGCCTCGCGACGGTCGACGCCGAGGGCGTCGTCGTCGAGGTCGGCGGCGTCGGGCTCCTCCTGCGCGTCTCCGCCACCACGCTCGGGGCGCTGCCGCGCACCGGGGGCGAGGCGGTCCTCGACGCGCACCTCGTGGTGCGGGAGGACGCGCTTGACCTGTACGGGTTCGCGACCCGCGCGGAGCGCGAGCTGTTCGAGGCGCTCATCTCCGTGAGCGGCGTCGGCCCCCGCCTCGCCCTCGCGATCTGCGGCCTCGACGCCCCCGACGCGCTGCGCCTCGCCCTCGTCCGCGGCGACGCCCGGACCCTCCAGCGGGCCCCCGGGGTGGGGAAGCGCACCGCCGAGCGCGTCGTGCTCGAGCTGCGCGACCGGCTCGCCCCCGCCAACGGCGGCCCCCCGGAGGTGGCCCGCAGCGCCGCCAACGGGTTCCTCGCCGCGCGCGACGGGCTCGTCGGCCTCGGCTTCACGCCCGAGGAGGCCGACGCGGCGCTGGCCGACGCGCCGGCGTCGCTCGACCCCGAGGCCCTCCTGCGTCACGGCCTCGACCGGCTGCGGCGCACGTGAGCGCCGACCGGCTCGCGAGCCCCGCCGAGGCGCTGGGCGACGAGGAGCTCGACCGGTCCCTGCGGCCCCGCAGCCTCGACGCCTTCGTCGGGCAGCACCGGGTGCGCCAGCAGCTCCAGATCTTCCTCGAGGCGGCCCGCCAGCGCGGCGACGCCCTCGACCACGTCCTGTTCGCGGGGCCGCCCGGGCTCGGCAAGACGTCCCTCGCCGGCATCGTCGCCGCCGAGCTCGGCGTCGCCCTGCACGTCACCAGCGGCCCGGTGCTGGAGCGCAAGGGCGACCTCGCCGCCGTCCTCACCGCCCTCGAGCCGCGGGACGTCCTGTTCATCGACGAGATCCACCGGTTGAGCCGCGCCGTGGAGGAGGTCCTCTACCCGGCGATGGAGGACTACCAGCTCGACGTCGTCATCGGGCAGGGCCCGTCCGCCCGCACCCTGCGGCTCGACCTGCCGCGGTTCACGCTGGTGGGCGCCACCACCCGCACGGGCCTTCTCACCACGCCGCTCCGGGACCGCTTCGGCGTCGTGCACCGGCTCGACTACTACGGGCACGAGGACCTCGCGTCGATCACCCGCCGGTCCGCGGCCCTCCTCGGCGTCGGCATCGACGAGCAGGGGGCGCTCGCCATCGCGGGCCGCTCCCGCGGCACCCCCCGCATCGCGAACCGCCTGCTGCGGCGCGTGCGCGACGTCGCCCAGGTCCGCGGCGCCGCCGCGATCGACGGGGCGCTCGCCGCCGACGCCCTCGCGATCCTGGAGGTCGACGAGCTCGGCCTCGACGACCTCGACCGCCAGATCCTCCGGCGCCTCGCCGTCACGTTCGAGGGGCGCGCCGTCGGCCTCGGCACCCTCGCCGACGCCGTCGGGGAGGCCGCGGACACGATCGAGGACGTGTACGAGCCGTACCTGCTGCAGGAGGGGCTCATCCAGCGCACCCCCCGCGGGCGGGTCGCGACGCCGCGGGCGTTCCGCCACCTGGGCCTCGAGGCGCCCGCCGCCGAGCCCGGCGGCGCCGGCACCCAGCCCGGCCTGTTCTAGCGTCTCGCGAAAATCCGCATCGCAATTCCGCGCAGGTCGCCACTTAGCGACTTTCGGGTCGCATCGTGCGCGGTGGCGTGTCCGTGCAGGGGTTCCTGTCGTCCGGCGGTGACGGGCGCGCACTTCTGAATCGCGACGCGCGCCCCCCGCGAACCCCCCACCAGCTTCAGGCGCCGGACACTGGCCGAGGGCTGAAGAGGGTCGTTGGCGGGTCGCGCGTCGCTCCCGGCGATGCGCGACCGTGATCGAGACGGGCATCCGACCGGAAGACGCCCGACGATCGACGGCATCCCCGCGGAGGAACCGTCACGGAACCCTCCGGCGAGTCGTCGCGCGAGAGATCCCCCAGCGCTCACCTCGCGCCGCCCGGTGGCCGCGCGGCCCGCAGTCTCAGGTCGCGCCCGCCGGTGCCGACGTTGTGGGGCACACATCGAACGGTCGGTCCGCCCACGGCCCGCGTCTCCGCCGCCCGGCGGGGGCGTCGCCGCGGTCGCGGCGCGAAGAAGGAACGGGATCCCATGGCACAGCGCGGCACGTCGACGG
The DNA here is from genome assembly GCA_040757755.1 of Actinomycetota bacterium. Lineage (GTDB taxonomy): Bacteria > Actinomycetota > Thermoleophilia > Miltoncostaeales > Miltoncostaeaceae > JBFLWO01. The sequence goes on along the minus strand of JBFLWO010000043.1, from coordinate 3,076 downwards.
CGGCGGTCCACGACCCCCGCGGGAGCGCGTCGGGAATTGCCGGCGCCATCGTGAACACGTCCACCCGGACACGGCTGTTCGCGTCGTTCGGCATCGTGATGGCCCTCCTCGTGCTGGTCCTCGCGGTTGCCACGGTCGGCGGGGCGCGCGTCTCGCGGCACACGGACGACCTCGCCGCGGCACTGCCCCGCACCGAGCTCGGCGCCGGGCTGCGCGACGCCGCCGGGAGCCTGGAGGCCGCCCAGGACGCCTACGTCACCGCCATCGTGCGGGGTGCGGCGGGCGCCGCGAGCGACGACGCCCCGGCCCGGCGGGAGTTCCTCACCGCCGCGGCGCGGTTCCGCGCCGCCCTCGGCACGCTGCGGGCCGACACCGGCCTGAGCGAGGATGAGGTGGCGGCGCTCTCGTCGGTGGCGAAGGGCCTCGACCGGTTCATGGCGCTCGACGCGCGCATGTGGCCGCTGTACCGCAGCGAAGACCCGGCGGACCGCGCACGCGCCGACGCGCTCATGGACGAGGCCGACGCCGTGATCGGCGGGATGGACGGCGCGATCGACCGGCTCGTCGGCGCGATCCACGACGACGGCGCCCGCGCCGCGGCGGCCGCCTCCGACGCGGCATCCCGGTCCCGGTTCCTCATCCTTCTCCTCGGCGTCATCGCCCTGATCCTCGGCGGCGTCCAGGCGGCGCTCATTACGCGGTCCATCGTGCGGCCCCTCGTGCGGCTGCGCGAGGTGGCGGACCGGGCCGCCGAGGGCGACCTCACCGTCCAGGTCGCGAACGGGCGCGCCGACGAGGTCGGCCAGGTGTCCCGCGCCTTCGACCACATGCTGCGGAACTTCCGGGAGCTCGTCGGCCGCGTGAGCGACGCCGCCCGCGCCCAGACCCGGTCGGCCCGCGAGATGGCGGACGCGTCGGAGCAGTCCCGGCAGGCGGCGGGGCAGATCGCCGCGACGGTGGAGGAGATCGCCTCCGGCGCCGCCGACCAGGCGGAGGGCGCCCAGCGGGTGACGGGGACCGTGGAGGAGATGGTGCAGGGCGTCTCCCGCGTCGCCGCCGGCGGCAACGCCGCCGCCCGGGCGGCCGAGGAGGCCGGCGAGGTCGCCGGCCGCGGCGCCGAGGTCGTCGACGAGGCGACCGCCGCGATGGACCGCATCTCCGACCAGGTGGACGACGCGTCGGTGGTGGTGTCCGGCCTGGGCGCGAAGGGCCAGGCGATCGGGGAGATCGTCGGCACGATCGACCAGATCGCGTCCCAGACGAACCTCCTCGCCCTGAACGCCGCGATCGAGGCGGCACGGGCAGGGGAGCAGGGCCGCGGCTTCGCCGTCGTCGCGGAGGAGGTGCGGAAGCTGGCGGAGGAGAGCCAGAAGGCCGCCGCGTCGATCGGGGAGATCATCCGCGAGATCCAGCAGGAGACGGGCCGCGCCGTCGACGCGATGCGGGCGGGCCGCTCCGAGGTCGCCACCGGCGTGCACTCGGTCGCACGCGCCGGCGAGGCGTTCGCGTCGATCCGCGAGCAGGTCGAGCGCGTGTCCGGGGAGGTCGGCCACGTCGCCGCCGCCGCGCAGGAGCTCGAGGCGGGGGCGGGGGAGGTGCAGGAGCAGGTCGCGTCCGTCGCGGCGGTCAGCGAGGAGAACGCCGCCGCCGCCGAGGAGGTCGCCGCCGCGACGCAGCAGGGCTCCGCCTCGGCGGAGGAGGTGTCGGCGACGGCCGCGCGGCTCGCCTCCGACGCGGAGGGGCTCGCCGCCCTCGTGACCCGCTTCACGGTGTGACCTGCGTGGGCGGGGCCGCCGGCCCCGCCCGATGCGGGCCCGTCGCCCGCCCGGGCGGGGCGGACGCTTCGCGCCGCCGCCCTACACGGCTTCGGCGACGTCCTCCGCGGGGGCGAGGAGCCCCTTCTCGGCCATGACGTCCAGGTAGAGCCCCTCGATCGTGCGCGCCACGGTGGGCCACGAGTAGTGCTCCTCGGTGAGGGCGCGGCCGAGCTCGGCGACGGCGGCGCGCCGGTCACCCAGGTCGAGGGCCTCCCCGATGCCGGCGGCGAGGTCCGCCGGGTCGTGCGGGCGCACGAACCGGCCCGGCATGCCGTCGCGGATCACCTGGCGGAAGCCGATGTTGTCGGCGCAGACGACGGGCGTGCCGCTGGCCAGCGCCTCGAGGAGGACCACGCCGAACGACGCGAGGGTGCAGGGGGCGGCGAAGACGGTCGCCTCCCGGTACAGGCGGGGGCGCCCCTCCAGCACCAGTCCGTGCCACTCCACGCGGTCCCACAGCCCCAGGCGGCGCGCCTGACGCTCGTAGATCGGCCGGGCCGGCCCGTCGCCCACGACCTGCACCACGAACTCACGCCCCTCGTCGCGCAGGATCGCGGCGGCGTCGAGCAGCGCGCCCAGCTCGTTGCGCGGGTCGAAGCGCCCCACGAACAGGATCCGCGGCGGGCCGGAGGGGGCCTCCTCGCCGGGGCCGAGCGGCCGGAAGAGGTCGCAGTCGATCCCGTTCGGGACGATGTCGTACGGGCCGGGGAAGTACCGGGCCAGCGCGTCGACGCACGCCTGAGACACCGCGATCTTGCGGTCCAGCGCGTTCAGGGCGGTCTTCACGTACTTGAAGAAGACCCGGTAGGCCCAGTGGCCCCCGTCGAAGTAGGTGTGGAACGTGCCGGTGTTCACGGGGGCGCGGGTGGCGCGCAGCGCGAACAGCGGCAGGGTCGGCGGTGCGAGGCCCTGCGCGTGCACGACGTCGGCGCCGCGGATCGCGCGGGCGACGCGGGCCTTCAGCCCGATCCCGACCGACACGCGCGAGATCGACCCGTTCGACACCACCGGCAGGGACTTCCCCAACCGCAGCACCCGGTAGCCGGACTCCTCCATCAGCACCGCGTCGTGGTCGCGCGTGTCGCCGGTGTTGCTCGTCAGGACCGTGACGTCGTGCCCGAGGGCCGCCAGCTCGCGGCTCAGGAAATGCACGTGCTCCGAGATGCCGCCCAGGATCGGGTAGGCGAACTCGCTCACCATCACGATGCGCATGGCGGGGGCGGTCAGCTCAGCCGGCCGTGGCCGTCGCGGGGGCCGTC
>JBFLWO010000042.1:0-10356 GCA_040757755.1 Actinomycetota bacterium | reverse complement strand
ATGGGGTGGTTCCTCCTGGTGGGGGTCGCGGTGTGCGATCCGGTGGAGGAAGCATCACGCCGGGATTGGTACGCGCCGTTCGCAAACCGTAAGGGCGGCGGGGGCGGCGTGAAAGAAGGATGTGAGGGCCCCGCCCGGCGCCCAGCCGTCCCGCCGGCCGCCTGAGCTCCGGCTGAGGTGTTACCGTCAGGACATGGACCTCGTCGAGTGGATCACACGCCCCGAGGGGCTTCGCGACCCCGTTCTCGTGTGCGCGTTCCGCGGCTGGAACGACGCCGGGGAGTCGGCGACCGCGGCGCTCGCCGTGCTCGTCGGCAGCCTCGGCGCGGCCCACGTCGCGACGGTTCCGGGCGAGGAGATCTACGACTACCAGGCGACCCGCCCCACGGTCTCGATCGACCACGGGGAGCTCCGCGGCATCGAATGGCCGGACGTGGAGGTGTGGGCCGCGCGCCCGGAGGGGGCGCCGCGCGACCTCCTGCTCGTCGCGGGGGCGGAGCCGTCGTACCGGTGGCGCACGTTCTGCCGGTCGATCCTCGACGCGGCGGAGGGGCTCGGGGTGCGGCGGGTCGTGACCCTCGGCGCGCTCCTCGCGGACGTGCCCCACACCCGTCCGACGCGCCTCGGCGGCCTCGCCGCCCCCGCGTCGCTCATCGAGGGGAAGGGGTACCGGCCGCCGACGTACGAGGGGCCCACCGGCATCGTGGGCGTGCTGCACGGGCTCGCCTCCGAGCGGGGCCTCGAGGCGGCGTCGGTGTGGGCGTCCGTGCCCCACTACCTCGGGGCGCTGCGCAGCGCGCCGTGCGCCCTCGCCCTGGTGCGGGCGACCGAAGGGCTCACCGGCGTCGCGGTCGACGCGTCGGAGCTCGAACAGGCCGTCGGGGAGTACGAGACGCAGGTCACCTCCGCCGTGGAGCGCGACAGCGCGCTGCAGCAGCTCGTGACGCGCCTCGAGCAGGAGGTGGACCGCATGCCGCTCGGCGAGGACCACGGCGACCTCCCCACCGGCGACGCCCTCGCCCGCGACTTCGAGCGCTACCTACGCCAGCGCGAGGAGCCCTCCTAGCTCGAAGGTCCGTGCCGCGATTCCGCGCCGGTCGCTGATCCGCGACCTGCGAGTGGGACCACGGGTGGGGGTTTCATTCGGGGGTCCCTGTCGCGCGGCGGTGACGGGCGCGCATCGCTGCGTCGCAACGCGCGCCCTGCGAGAAAGCTCAAACCTTCACCGGCAGCGCACGAGCCCAGCCCCCGCGATCCACGGGGCCACCACCCGGTGGCTGTGGTCGGGCATGCTCACCGGCATCGACACCGAAAGGGGTGTCGCGCCGGCGGTGGCGCGGTACGCGTCGTCGTAGTGGAAGCGAGGCGTCCCGCCTCTCGAGCGCACCAGGCGCCCCGCGTAGCGCCCCTCGATGAGGACGGCGAGCTCCTGGCTCACGAGCGGCGGTAGTCGTCGATGATCTCGTCGAGGTCGATCGCCTTCACGAAGCCCGTTCCCGGCGCACGGCGGGACTCGCGCGGGGTGATCATCAGCCGCAGCTCCAAGGCGTCAAGGACGCGCAGGACGAGCGCAAGCTCTGCGCGGGCGCGTCCTGCCTCGATGCCCCCGACCCACCACCGCGACACCCCGGCGCGCTCGGCGAGCTGGGCTTGCGTGAGGCCGAGCTCGGCGCGGCGGGCCTTGATGAGCGTCGTCAGCTGATGGAGGGACCCGACATCCACCGCAAACCCCCCGTGCAGGCGATCGCCAGCATCGTGCACATGTAGGCGTTCGCCAGCAATTGGCGGATGCGGGCGTTCGCCAGCACGAGACGGATGCGGGCGTTCGCCAACTCTGCCCCCGATCGGCGACCTGTGCGGCGTCGCGATGCGGGCTTTCGAGTCGAGACACCAGATGACCCCTGAAGAGGGGTCGTTGGCGGGTCGCGCGTCGCGCCCAGCGATGCGCGACCGTCATCGAGACGGGAATCTGACCGAAAGACACTCGACGATCGAGCGCATCACGCTGAAGAATCGTCAAGGAGCCCTCCGGCGAGTCGTCGTGCGAAGAGATTCCTCAGCGCTCGCGGTGGCCTCCGAACTCCCGCCGCATCGCCGACAGCACGCGGTCCGCGAAGTCCGCCTCCCCGCGGGAGCTGAACCTCTCGTAGAGGGCGGCGGTCAGGACGTGGGCCGGGACGCCCTCCTCCACCGCGGCGAGCACCGTCCACCGGCCCTCCCCGGAGTCCGACACGCGCCCGCTGAACCCCGCCAGGTCCGGGTCGCGCGCGAGCGCGCCGGCGGTGAGGTCCAGAAGCCACGACGCCACGACGCTGCCGCGGCGCCACACCTCCGCGATCTCGGCGACGTCGAGGTCGTAGCGGTACAGGCCGGGCTCGCGCAGCGGCGCCGTCTCGGCGTCGACAGCCCGGTCGGAGCGCCCGGCGTTCGCCTTCCGGAGGATCGCGAGGCCCTCCGCGAACGCCGCCATCACCCCGTACTCGATGCCGTTGTGCACCATCTTCACGAAGTGGCCCGCCCCGACGGGGCCGCAGTGCAGGTAGCCGTGCTCCGCCGGTGACGGCGCGCCGGTGCGGCCCGGCGTGCGGGGGGCGGCGTCCACGCCGGGGGCGAGGGACCGCAGCACCGGCTCCAGGCGGGGGACCACGGCGGCGTCGCCCCCCACCATCAGGCAGAAGCCGCGCTCCAGGCCGAACACCCCGCCGCTCGTGCCCACGTCTACGTAGCGGATGCCGCGCGGCGCGAGGCGCTCCGCGCGGGCGACGTCGTCGCCGAAGTGGCTGTTGCCGCCGTCGATCACCACGTCCCCCTCGGCGAGGAGGGGGGCGAGCGCGTCGACGGTGGCGTCCACGGCGGCGGCCGGCACCATGATCCACACGGCGCGGGGGGCGTCGAGCGCCGCGACGAGCTCCTCCAGGGAGGACGCGGGCCGGGCGCCCTCCCCGGCGAGGGCCGCGACCGCCTCCGGGCTCACGTCGAACGCGACGCAGTCGTGCCCGTCGCGCACCAGCCGCCGCACGAGGTTCGACCCCATCCGGCCCAGACCGATCATCCCGAGCTGCATCCCGTCCCCTTCGGGTCGGGCGGGCGGCGCGCCGCCCGCGGTGGTCAACGGAGCCGGCGGTACCGCCGGATGAGGGCGTTCGTGGAGCTGTCGTGGTGGAGCGGCGGCTCGTCCCCGGCGGTGAGCTCCGGGACGATGCGCCCGGCGAGGGCCTTCCCCAGCTCGACGCCCCACTGGTCGAACGAGTTCACGCCCCACACGACCCCCTGCGTCAGCACCTTGTGCTCGTAGAGGGCGATGAGCTGCCCGAGCGTCGACGGGGACAGGCGGGGCGCGAGGATCGTCGAGGACGGGCGGTTGCCGGGGAATACGCGGTGCGCCACGAGGTGCTCGGGGACCCCCTCGCCGCGCACGTCCTCCGCCGAGCGGCCGAACGCGAGGGCCTCCGGCTGGGCGAACAGGTTCGCCATGAGAAGGTCGTGCTGGTCGCCCACGTCGTGGAACGGCTCCGCGAAGCCGATGAAGTCGCACGGCACGAGGCGCGTCCCCTGGTGGATGAGCTGGTAGAAGGCGTGCTGGCCGTTCGTGCCCGGCTGCCCCCACACGACCGTGCCCGTCTGCCACCCGACGGCGGACCCGTCGAGCGTCACGGACTTCCCGTTGCTCTCCATGTCGAGCTGCTGGAGGTAGGCGGGGAAGCGCGCCAGGTACTGGCTGTACGGCAGCACCGCGTGGGTCTCGGCGCCGAAGAAGTTGCCGTACCACACGCCGATCAGGCCGAGGAGCGCCGGCATGTTGCGCTCGAGCGGGGCCGTGCGGAAGTGCTCGTCCATGGCGCGGAACCCGTCGAGGAGCTCGCGGAACGCATGCGGGCCGATCGCGATCATCACCGCCAGGCCGATCGCCGAGTCGACGCTGAACCGGCCCCCGACCCAATCCCAGAAGCCGAACATGTTGTGCGGGTCGATGCCGAACTCCGCGACGCGGGCGGCCTCGGTGGAGGCGGCGACGAAGTGGCGGGCGACGGCCGCCGGGTCGCCCAGCGCCGACACGATCCACTGCCGCGCGTGCCGCGCGTTCGCGATCGTCTCCAGCGTCGTGAACGTCTTGGAGCACACGACGAACAGCGTCTCGGCGGGGTCGAGGTCGCGCGTCGCCTCCCAGATGTCGGTGCCGTCGACGTTCGACACGAACCGCACCGTGAGCGACCGGTCGGAGCGGTCGCGCAGCGCCTCGTACGCCATGGCGGGCCCCAGGTCCGACCCGCCGATGCCGATGCTCACGACGTTGCGGATCGGCCGGCCGGTGAAGCCCCGCCACTCCCCGGAGCGGACCCGGTCGGCGAGGGCGGCCATCCGGTCGAGCACCTCGTGCACCTGCGGCACCACGTCCACGCCGTCGACCCGGATCGACGTGCCGCGCGCGGCGCGCAGCGCGACGTGGAGCACCGCGCGGTCCTCGGTGGTGTTGATGCGCTCCCCGCCGAACATCGCCGCGATCCGCTCCGGCAGCCCGGCGCGGCGCGCCAGCGCCGCCAGCAACGCCACGGTCTCGTCCGTGAGCCGGTTCTTCGAGTAGTCGAGGTACAGGTCACCCGCCTCGACCGCCAGCCGCTCGCCGCGCCCCGGGTCTGCGGCGAACAGGTCGCGCAGTTGCACCTCGCCGACGGCGGCGTGGTGTGCGGCGAGGGCCGCCCACTCCGGTGTGCGGTCGATCGGCGGCGGGGCGGCGTCGCGGTGCATCGGGCTCCTCGGCGGTCGTGGGTGCGGCCGGCGGCTCCCGGGAGAGTGGCACGCGACGCCGTCCTCGTGCGCCGCCACCCGTCGCGCTGCGGCGGCCTGCCAATTCGTGCGCCAGATGATTATTCTGTCTGCATGGAGAAGAAAACGCTGGCCGGTGACGCCCCGGGGGCCGAACGTCCCTCGCCGGACCTCCTCGAGCCCGATCACGAGGCGGTCGCCCGCGCACTGTCGCACGCGTCCCGCCGCCGCATCGCCGGGGTGCTGTCCGACACGCCGGGCGGGCTCACCGTCTTCGAGATCGCCGAACGGGTCGGCCTGCACCACAACGCCGTGCGTCAACACCTCGCCCAGCTCGCCTCCGCGGGGCTCGTGTCGTCGGAGCGGGAGGCGCCGCGCGGCCGGGGGCGGCCGCGGATCCGCTACCGGATGATCGACTCCGGGGCGCAGGTGGAGGCGGGGCACCGCGAGCTCGTCCGGCTGCTCGTGAGCCTGCTGCGGGTCGCCGGCATCGGCCCGGAGGACCTCGAGTCGTTCGGCCGGGAGCAGGGGCGGCGCCTCGCCGCCGACCACGCGGACGGCCCGTCCGCCGTGTTCGCCACGTTCGCCCGGCTGGGGTTCGCGCCGCGGGAGACGACCACCGCGGCGGAGCGGGCCGGGGGGATGGTCGCCGCGTCGCTCGAGCACTGCCCGTTCCGCGACGCCGTGGTCTATCCGGGCGGCGACTCCGTGTGCCGCCTGCACCGCGGCCTCGCCCGCGGCCTGCTCGACGTCGCGGACCCGGGGGGGAACGTCGTGGACCTGGAGGTTCGCGACCCGGTCGTCGCCGGCTGCCGCCTCGTCATCGCGCGGGGCGAGGGTGGACCGGCGGGCCCGCCCGCACCCGCCGCCTGACGACCCGTCACATGTACGAGCTCGTCGTGACGGCGACCGCGGAGGACGCCGCGCGGGAGGCCGCCCGCCGGGTCGCGTGCGCGATCCGCGACGCCCGCGCCGCGCGCGGCGTCGCGCACGTGGCGCTCGCGGGCGGCGGCACGCCGCGCCGCGCCTACGAGCTTCTCGCCCCGCAGCTCGCCGACTGGCGCGACGTCCACCTGTGGTTCGGCGACGAGCGGTGCGTGCCGCCCGACGATCCGGACAGCAACCACCGGCTGGTGCGCGAGAGCCTCCTCGCCCGGGTGGAGATCCCGGCCGACCGGGTCCACCGGATCCGGGGGGAGCTCCCCCCCGCCCAGGCGGCCGCCGCCTACGCCGACGAGCTCGTCCGCGTCGTGCCTCCCTCCCCCGGCGGCGTGCCGCGGCTGGACCTCGCCCTCCTGGGCGTCGGCGCGGACGGACACACCGCCTCGCTCTTCCCCGGTGACCCCGCCCTCGACGCGCCCGAGCTGTGCCGCGCCGTGCGCGCCCCCGTCCGCCCAGCGGAGCGGGTCACGCTGGGCCTCGGCGTGCTGCGCGCCGCCCGGGCGGCCTTGATCCTCGCCGCCGGCACGGGCAAGGCGCCCGCCGTGGCGGCGGCCCTCCGCGGCCCCGACCCGGACGTGCCGGCGAGCCTGCTCCCCTCCGGCACCACCGTCGTGCTCGCCGACCGGGAGGCCGCCGCCGACGCCGGCTGACCCCGGCGTGGCGTGACATGTGTCGCGGGACGGTCGGCCCGGCGGGGCGGACCCGCCCATACTTCGGGTGGAGCTTGCGCCGGCACCGCATGCGCGCAAGCCTGTCCCAAGGGCCCGTCGAAGGACGTCCCGGTGACGCGGATGGCGTGTGACAAGCGAGCCAGGCGGTGCGCGGCGGGGACGCCGCCACCGGGGGAGCCGGAGCCGCGCATCCGCCGCGGCGGCGGCACGCCGCCGGCCCGCCGGGTCGCATCGGCAGGGGCCTGACAATCGAGAGGACCACAGGAGGTCGCAGAGTGGCGGCAACGGCCGAGCTGGGCATCGATCGCATCGAGGAGATCCTCGGGGACGAGGCGGCGAGCCTCCTCGAGCATCAGTGCACGACCATCCCGAAGGAGCGGCTCACCCTCCCGGGTCCGGACTTCGTCGACCGCGTCTGGGCGCAGTCGGACCGCCCGACCCCCGTCCTGCGCGCCCTCGAGACGCTGAACGGGACGGGGCGCCTCGCCGGCACCGGGTACCTGTCGATCCTCCCCGTGGACCAGGGCATCGAGCATTCCGGCGGCGCGTCGTTCGCGAAGAACCCCGACTACTTCGACCCGGTCCGCATCGTGGAGCTCGCCATCGAGGGCGGCTGCAACGCCGTCGCCACCACCCTCGGCGTGCTGGGCCTCACGGCGCGGCGGTACGCGCACCGGATCCCGTTCCTCCTCAAGCTGAACCACAACGAGTTCCTGTCGTACCCGAACGCCTACGACCAGATCATGTTCGCCAGCGTGAAGCAGGCGCGCGAGATGGGCTGCCTCGCGGTGGGCGCCACGATCTACTTCGGCTCCGCCGAGTCGAAGCGGCAGATCCAGGAGGTGTCCGCGGCGTTCCAGGCGGCCCATGAGCTGGGCATGGCCACCGTGCTGTGGTGTTACCTGCGCAACTCCGCGTTCAGCGCGAAGGACGGCGGTCCCGACTATCACGTCGCGACCGACCTGACCGGCCAGGCGAACCACCTCGGCGTCACGATCGAGGCGGACATCATCAAGCAGAAGGCGCCCGAGAACGCCGCGCCGGGCTTCAGCGACCTGAAGTTCGGCAAGACCGACAAGCGCGTGTACTCGGACCTCGTCACCGAGCACCCGATCGACATGACCCGCTACCAGGTGGCGAACTGCTACATGGGTCGCGTCGGGCTCATCAACTCCGGTGGCGCGTCCGGCGACAACGACACGCGCGACGCGGTCCGCACCGCCGTGGTGAACAAGCGCGCCGGCGGCAGCGGCCTCATCTCGGGCCGCAAGGCGTTCCAGCGTCCGCTGCGCGACGGCGTCGCGCTGCTGAACGCGATCCAGGACGTGTATCTCTGCGACGAGATCGGGATCGCGTAACACCCGACGGCGTGCGCGCCGGCCGGCCCGCCCGGGGGCCCGGCCGGCGCCACGGGCATCCGCGCGCGGTGGGATGATCGCGCCGTGCAGGACCGTGTGCGGATCGACAGGTGGCTGTGGGCGGCGCGTTTCTTCAAGACGCGCTCCCTCGCGTCGGAGGCCGTCGCCGGCGGGCGCGTCCACGTGAACGGGACGCGGGCGAAGCCGTCGAAGGCGGTGGTGGTCGGCGACCATCTGGAGATCACCGTCGGGCAGACGGTGTTCGAGGTGGAAGTGCGGGGGCTCAGCGACCGGCGCGGTCCGGCGACCGAGGCGCAGGCCCTGTACGACGAGAGCGACGCGAGCCGGGAGCGCCGCGCCCGGGAGGCGGAGGAGCGCCGTATGACCCGCGTGCCCGGCGTGGACATGGGGACGCGCCCCACGAAGCGGGACCGCCGCCGCCTCGACGACCTGCGCGGCGGCCGGTAGCTAGGCCGACTCGAAAGTCCGCATCACGGTTCCGGGCGGGCCGTCGATGAGCGACTTTCGAGTCGCATCACGGGTGGCGGAGAGTCCATGCGGGCGGTCCATGTCCCGCGGCGATGACGGGCGCGTTGCTGCATCGCAACGCGCGCCCTGGAAGAACCCACGGACTGCGGGCTCGGACGCTCGGCCCCAAGCCGTCCGGCGGTTAGTAGGTGAGCGTCGTCTGCGCCTGGAGGCCGGTGGTACCGAGGGAGGAGCGGGCCTGCACGTCGACGGTGAACGCGCCGACCGCCGGCTTGCGCCGGATCGTGCGGTCCCAGGTGACGAGCTGGGGCCCTGCGCGCAGCGCCTTCCCGGCGCGCAGCGTGCGCAGCGGCCGGCCGTCGGGGCCGAGGACGCGGACCGTGACGTTCGCCTTCCGGGCGAGGGTGAAGCGGATGCCGAGCTCGCGCGCGCGACCCCGCTTCGCGGCGCGCAGCCGCAGGCCGCCGAGGGTGCCGTCGACGATCAGGCGCCTGCGGTGCTCCGACGCGGCGGAGCCGTCGGCGGGCGCGAGGCGCGCGACCACCGCGTACGGCCCGTCGGGCACGCCGAGGGCCCGCGGGTTGATCCGCAGCGGGAACGCCCCCTGGCCGGTGGGTCCGCTCAGCACGTCACGGCGCAGGCCGCCGCCACGCCGCTCCAGGGAGACGGTGACGGTGCCCGGCACCGGGGTGCGCACCTCCACCGGGACGGTGTCCTCCACGCGGTCACCGTTCGGGGACACCTTCTCGAGGGGGAGGGGGGCGATGCTGACGCCGCGATGGAACACGGCGAGCGCCGTGGTGATGGCCCGCTCCGACCCCGACGGGAACACGAGGCCGCTGCTGGCGACCAGCGTGGCGCTGCCGCCCGCGTCGAGCCCCATCGCGTCGACGGCGCCGAGCTCGGCCATGAGCTGCGCCTGCTCCGCGGCCGTGACGCCGCGGCTGCCGGTGGCGGGCCCCTCCGTCGTGACGAGCAGGATGTCGCCGCCGGCGGTCTGCCCCACCGCGCTGCGCGGCGTGCGGGTGGTGAGCTGGGCGGCGGTGAACCCCTCGCCGGCGTCGGTGACCGGCACCCCGGCGGACACGAGGAGCGGCCCCCCGCCGATGCCGTCCAGGACCCCCGCGGGGATCGCGGGGACGTTGATGCCCAGGGTGGCGCGCCGGCCCGGCACGAGGTCCTGCGCGACGCCCGGGCCGGAGGACCCCACCCCGGTCACCACGACCTGTCCGGGACCGATCGGCATCCCGCCGCCGGAGGCGGCCGCGACGACCGTTCCCGAGAGGGGGGCGTTGACGGTGGGGGACTGGCCGGCGTCGAGCTGGATCGCCGCCTCGAAACGCGAGTTCGTGCTCGGCGTGGGCGTGGCGGCGCCGTACCGGGGGGTGTAGAGGATGACCTCGGAGGAGCGCTCCGCCGGCCGGTTGATGCCGTTGAAGGTGCGGACCGAGTAGGTGACGAGGCCCGCCGGGTCGACCGCCTGGAACCGTCCGGTGAGCTCGAGCCGCGGCACCTGGATGCGGCCGTCCGGGCCGAACAGCGTCGCCGACCGCGTGACCTCCGGCTCGCTCACCAGCTCGCCGCCGGTCAGCGCGAGCCCGCTGGGGTACGCGTTGTCGACGTTGAAGAAGTCGCCGTTGATGCCGCCGACGGCCCCGGTGGGGGCGAGCGCGGAGATCGCGACGCTGAGCCGTTCCCGCCGTGCGGGCGACCCGGACGTGAGGATCGGGGCGACCCGCGTGAGGGGCCCCTGGCGCACGCGCATCACGTGCACGACCTGCGGGCCGGGGCGCTCCACGCGGTCGAGGGTGACCCCGGGGGCGATCTCGACGGGCTGGGCGGCCGCGGGGGAGGCCGCCGCGAGCAGGGCGGCGGTGGTCGTGAGGACCGAGCGTCGCACGGCCGGTAGGGGATCAGACGCGTCACCGGTGCGCAAGGAGGTCGGGTCCGGCCGCCGAGCTGCCAGAATCGGCCCGTGACGGCACTCGCGTGGACCCTGTTCGGGATCGCCCTCGCCGCGCTCGTCGCCTGCGTGTGGACGCGCCGCACCCCGTCGCGTCGCGCCGCGCCGCCCCCCGCGCCCCCGCCCGAGACGCCGGCTCCCCCGCCGGCCCTGCCCGGCGAGGACGCCG
>JBFLWO010000041.1:0-10523 GCA_040757755.1 Actinomycetota bacterium | reverse complement strand
TCCTCGCGCTCGTCGCCGAGGCCCTCGAGGAGGGCGGCGTGCTCACCGGGCTCGCCCGGCCGCAGGCACGCGCCATGGTGCAGGCCCTCCTCGCCGGCACCGCGTCCCTCCTGGCCGACGGCACGGACCCCGCCGCGCTGCGCCAGCGGGTCAGCTCCCCCGGCGGCGCCACGGTGGAGGGCGTGGCCGTGCTCGAGCGCGGCTCCGTGCGCGCCCGACTCGCCGACGCGGTGCGCGCCGCCGCCGCCAGGGCCGCGGAGCTGTGACCGTGCGCGACGACGCCGTCACCTACATCAACGCGCTGTTCGTCGTCTACACGCTGATCATCCTGATCAGGATCCTGCTGTCGTGGATCCCGACGGTGCCGGTGCGCCGCGTGTGGCGCGCCGTGTACGACTTCATCCACCAGTCGACCGACTGGTTCCTCGGCTTCTTCCGGCGCATCATCCCCCCCATGGGGATCATCGACCTCTCGCCGATCGTCGCGCTGATCGTGCTGTACATCCTGCAGCGCCTGGTCGTCGAGCTGATCCTGAGCATCTGATGGCGGCCCTGCCGCCGTGGCTCACCCTGCGCGACGGGGGAGTCGTCGTCGCGGTGAAAGCGGTGCCGCGGGCCAGCCGCACACGCGCCGTCGGCGAGCACGGCGACCTGCTGCGCGTGCAGATCGCCGCCCCGCCGCACGAGGGCCAGTCGAACGCCGCCCTGTGCGCGTACCTCGCGTCCCTGGCGGGCGTCCGCGCGACGCAGGTGCGGGTCATGCGGGGCTCCGCCGCCGCCCGGAAGCTGATCGCCGTCGACGGCGACCCCCACGCCGTCGCGCGCAGCCTCGTCGCCGCGGTGGCGGAGGCGGTGCCGCGATGAGCGTCGAGACCCGGCAGGCCGTCGCCCGTGCCGCCGCCCGGCGCGCGCGCCGCACCCTGGCGGAGCGGTGGCGCGCCCTCGGCGCCGTCGCCCTCGCGGTGCTCGCCGTCGACCAGCTCACGAAGGCCGTGGTGCGCGCCACCCTCGCCCCCGGGGAGAGCCGGGACGTCGTCCCCGGCTTCTCGATCACCCGGGCGCGAAACGAGGGCATCGCGTTCGGCCTGTTCCCGGGGCGGCAGGCCGTCGTCGCCGTCCTCACCGTCATCGCCCTGTGCGGCATCACCGTCGCCATCGTCGCGTTGATGCGCCGTCACCGCGGCGTCGCCACCGGCGGCGGGCTCCTCCTGGGCGGCAGCATCGGCAACCTCATCGACCGGCTCGCCCACGGGGGGGTCACCGACTTCCTCGACCCGGCCCGCTGGCCGGCGTTCAACCTCGCCGACGTGTCGATCGTGGTGGGCGCCGCGCTCATCGCCCTCGGCCTCGTCGCCCCCGACGCCGACGCGGGGGGGCGTCCGCACGAGGACCCGCCCTGGGCGGCGCGCTGACCCCGGACCCGCCGCCCGTCACGGTCCGCGTCGCGGCCGACGCCGCCGGCGCCCGGCTCGACGTGATGGTGGGGGCCCTGCCCGAGGTCGAGAGCCGCGCCGAGGCGCAGCGCCTGATCGACGCGGGGCGCGTCACGGTCGACGGGCGGGCCGTGCGGCGGCGCCACCTGGTCGCGGAGGGGGAGGTCGTGGAGGTGCGGCCCCTGCCGCCGCCGCCGTCCGAGCTCGTGCCGGAGGACGTGCCGTTCCGCGTCGCCTACGAGGACGCCGACCTCGTCGTCGTCGACAAGCCCGCCGGCGTCGTCACCCACCCCAGCAGGGGGCATGCGGCCGGCACCCTCGTGCACGGCCTCCTCGCCCGTGGCGTCGCCGGCGGCGACGACCCCACCCGGCCCGGCATCGTGCACCGCCTCGACCGCGACACGAGCGGGCTCCTCGTCGTGGCCCGCACCCCCCGGGCGCACCGGCACCTGACGCGCCTCATGAAGGACCGCCGCATCGAGCGTCGCTACCTCGCGCTCGTCCACGGCACCCCGCCCCCCGCCGTCACCGTCGACCGGCCCGTGGGACGCCACCGCACCGTGCGGACCCGCATGAGCACCGCGACCGACAGCGGACGCCCCGCCGTCACGCACGTCCGCACCCTGGAGCGCCTCGGGTCCATGACCCTCGTGGAGGCGCGCCTGGAGACGGGACGCACCCACCAGATCCGGGTGCACCTCGAGGCGATCGGGCATCCCGTCGTCGGCGACCCCGTCTACGGGCGCCGCCCCGACAGCCTCGGCCTCCACCGGCAGTTCCTGCACGCCGCCCGCCTCGCGTTCCCCCACCCGGAGACGGGGGAGCCCCTGGCCTTCGAGAGCCCGCTGCCGCGGGACCTGGACGCCGCCCTCGACCTGGCGCGGCTCCGCGCCGGGATGCGGGACGGCGGGGCTTCCGGCTAGACTCCCCCGGTCGGTCCGCGGCACCCGCCGGGCCCTGTCGTCGTGTCCGCGCATCGCGCGGCGCGGGACGGCCCGGGACGGAGCCCCGGCCGGCGCACACAGACAACACCGACCCCGGCGCGCACCGTCGGTGGCGGTGCCGGGCCCACGCCCGGTTCCTCCGACCCGCGCCAGGCGCACCACACACCAACCGCCGAGGAGATGCACGTGCCAGTCACGATGAAGCAGCTCCTGGAGTCCGGAGTCCACTTCGGGCACCAGACCCGCCGCTGGAACCCCAAGATGAAGCGCTACATCTTCGGGGAGCGCGGCGGCATCTACATCATCGACCTGCAGCAGACCCTGGAGCTTCTGGGCCAGGCCTGCGAGGTCGTCCGCGACATCGCCCAGCGGGGAGGCACCGTCCTCTTCGTGGGCACGAAGAAGCAGTGCCAGGACGCCATCCGCGGCCACGCGCAGCGCAGCTCCATGCCGTTCGTCGCGAACCGCTGGCTCGGCGGCCTGCTGACGAACTGGGGCACCATGGCGGAGCGCACCCGCCGCATGCACGAGCTGCGCCGGCAGAAGACCGAGGGCCAGCTCGACCTGCTCCCCACCCGGGAGCGCCTCGCCCGCAACGCCGAGCTCGAGAAGCTCGAGATCAACCTCGGCGGCGTCGCCGACATGCAGCGCCTGCCGAACGCCGTGGTGATCGTCGACCTGAAGAAGGAGGCGATCGCCGTGAAGGAGGCGAACCGCCTCGGCATCCCAGTCATCGGGCTCGTCGACACGAACTGCGACCCGGACGAGGCCACGTTCGTGATCCCCGGCAACGACGACGCGATCCGGTCGTGCTCCCTGATCCTCGGCGCCCTCGCCGAGGCCGTCCTGCAGGGCCGCGGCGTCACCGCCGCCCCCGACGTGGTCGCGGCCGCCCCGGCCGAGGCGCCGCAGGCCGCGACGGCCGACGCGAACGGGACCGCGCCGGCGCCGGCCGCGGGCGACGAGCAGGTGACGACGGGCGAGGCGACGACCGAGGGGGACCAGGCGTGACGACGATCTCCGCGAAGGACGTGAAGGCGCTCCGGGACGCCACCGGGGCGGGGATGATGGACTGCAAGCGGGCGCTCGAGGAGAACGGCGGCGACGTCGACGAGGCCATGAAGACCCTGCGGGCGAAGGGCCTCGCCGACGCCGCGAAGCGCGCCGGGCGCGCCGCCACCGCCGGCCTCGTCGACGCCTACATCCACACCGGCGGCCAGGTCGGCGTGCTCGTCGAGGTGAACTGCGAGACGGACTTCGTCGCCCGCACCGAGCAGTTCCAGAAGTTCGTCCACGACGTCGCGCTGCAGATCGCCGCCACCAAGCCGCGGTTCGTGTCCGTCGAGGAGATCCCGGAGGAGTTCCGGGAGGCGGAGCGCGCCGTGTTCACGCAGCAGGCCGCGGAGCAGGGCATCGCGGAGGCCCACCGGGCGAAGGCCGTGGAGGGCAAGCTCGCGAAGAGCCTGCGGGAGCTGTGCCTGCTCGACCAGGAGTTCGTGTTCGACCAGGGTCAGAAGGAGCCGCGGACGATCGAGGCGATGCGGGCGCAGGCGTCCGCGGACCTCGGCGAGAACATCGTGATCCGCCGCTTCTCGCTGTTCGAGCTCGGCAAGTAGGGACGCGACCGTGACGGAGCAGGGGGCGACCCGCGCCGACGCGACCCCCGGGCGGTCCGACCGCCCGGGGGCGCCCCGCTACCGGCGGGTGGTGCTGAAGCTCTCGGGGGAGGCCCTCCTCGGCGACGCGCAGTACGGCCTCGACCCGGCGCGCATCCAGGCGATCGCGCATCAGGTGCAGGACACGGTGGACCTCGGCGTGGAGGTCGCCGTGGTCGTGGGCGCCGGGAACATCTTCCGGGGCGTCGGCGGCGCCGCGAGCGGCATGGACCGCGCCACCGCCGACTACATGGGGATGATCGCCACGGTGCTGAACGCGCTGGCGCTGCAGGACGCGGTCGAGAAGCTCGGCCTCGTCACCCGCATCCAGTCGGCCATCACGATGCAGGAGGTGGCGGAGCCCTACATCCGGCGCCGCGCCATCCGGCACCTCGAGAAGGGGCGCGTCGTGATCTTCGCCGGCGGCACCGGCAACCCGTTCTTCACGACCGACACCACCGCCGCGCTGCGCGCGCTGGAGATCGGCGCGGAGTGCATCCTCATGGCGAAGAACAAGGTCGAGGGGGTCCTCGACGCCGACCCGCGCGTCGACCCCACCGCCCGCCTCATCCCGCGTCTCAGCCACATGGAGGCGATCGAGCGGGGGCTGCGGGTCATGGACGCGACGGCCCTGACCCTGTGCATGGACAACGACCTGCCGATCCACGTGTTCAACATGCACGACGAGGCGAACATCGGCCGGATCATGCGCGGCGAGAACGTGGGTACCGTGGTCATCACCGAGCGGGGGGAGAACGCGTGAAGGAGCAGATCGCGGACGCCAAGCGGCGGATGGAGGGGGCCGTGAAGACCCTGTCCACGGAGTTCGCCGCGGTGCGCACCGGCCGTGCGTCGACGCATCTCCTCGACCGCATCCACGTCGAGGCGTACGGCACCAAGACGCCGCTGAACCAGCTCGCGACCCTGCACGCCCCGGAGCCGCGCCTGCTGACGGTGCAGCCCTACGACAAGTCGCTGTTCAAGGCGATCGAGAAGGCGATCCAGGAGTCCGACCTGGGTCTCACGCCGTCGAGCGACGGCCAGGTCATCCGGCTGCAGATCCCGCAGCTCACGGAGGAGCGGCGGAAGGACCTCGTGAAGCTCGTGCACAAGATGGCGGAGGAGGCCCGCGTCGCGGTGCGCAACGTCCGCCGGGACGTGCTGAACGAGCTGAAGCGCGCGGAGAAGGACGGGGACATCTCCCGTGACCAGCTCGCGCGGGCGCAGGACGAGATCCAGAAGCTGACGGACTCCGAGGTGAAGGCCGTCGACGAGCTGATGGCGGCGAAGGAAGCCGAGATCCGCGAGGTCTGACCCGGCGGTGCGGCCGGGTCGACCCGCCGTTCGCGCCGCCCGCCCGGGGGGAGGCATCATGGACGACGTGAAGCACACGACGCGTGGGGCGCGGCGCGCCCGGAGCACCGCGTGACCCTGTTCACGCGGCTTCGGACGGCCCGCGCGATCCTGGGGCTGGGCCGTGAGCTGGAGGAGTCGGGGCCGCCCGCCACCGAGGGGGTCCCGACGTCCGTCGCGATCATCATGGACGGCAACGGCCGGTGGGCGCGGCAGCGTCACCTGCCGGTCGGGGCCGGCCACCGGGCCGGCGCCCGGGCCCTGAAACGCGTGGTGCGGGCGGCGGCGGACCTCGGCATCCGCGACCTGACCGTGTTCTCGTTCTCCACCGAGAACTGGCGGCGGCCCGCGGACGAGGTCGACGACCTGATGGGGCTGTTCAGCGAGCTGATCGACCGCGAGGTCGCGGAGCTCCACCAGGAGGACGTGAAGATCCGCTTCATCGGGCGGTGCGCCGAGCTGGACGAGGGGCTGCGGGCACGCATCGCGGCCGCGGAGGGCCTCACCGCCGACAACCAGGGGCTGCGGCTGTTCGTGGCGATGAACTACGGCGGGCGGGCGGAGATCGTCGACGCGGCGCGAAGCTTCGCGGCGGAGGCCGGCCCGGACGACGGGGAGGCGGAGTTCGCCCGGCACCTGTACGGGCCGGAGCTGCGCGACCCGGAGCTCGTGATCCGCACCAGCGGTGAGCAGCGGCTGTCGAACTTCCTGCTGTGGCAGGCGGCGTACGCCGAGCTTCACTTCTCCGCGAAGCTGTGGCCGGACTTCGGCCCCGAGGACCTCGTCGCCGCCGTCGACGACTACATGGGGCGCAAGCGTCGGTTCGGAGGACGGTGACGCCGGGCACCGAGCGGGCCGGGGCGGCGGTCCGATGAGAAGCCGGATCGCGGTCGCGGCCATCGGCATCCCCCTCGGGGGGCTCGTCGTGTGGACCGGGGGGGCGTGGTTCGCGGCACTCGCCGCGCTGATCGCCGTGCTCGGCCTGAACGAGCTTTTCACCCTCACCGCCGAGTACCGGCCGCTGCGGTGGGCGGCGCACGCGTCGGCGGTGGCGTGGGTCGCGCTCGCCTGGGCGCTGGACGACGCGGAGCGGGGCATCCTCCTGGGCCTCGCCGTGGCGCTCGCGGCCGTCGCGGTGGGCGGGTTGATCCTGCCCCGGCGCGAGGAGGTCGCCCTGCGGCTCTCCGTGACGCTGTTCGGGGCCGTCTACATCGGCTTCCCGCTGGCGGTGCTCGTCGCGACACGCCAGCTTCCGGACGGGACGGGGGCGGTCGTGAACGTCCTGGTGGGGACCTGGGCGTTCGACACGTTCTCGTACATGGGGGGACGGTTGTGGGGGACGCGGCGCATCGCGCCGCGCACCTCCCCCGGCAAGACGGTGGAGGGGTTCGTGGTGGGGCTCGTCGGCGGGACGTTCGCCGTGTGGGTCGCGGGGCTCTACATGGACTGGATCGCGCACGCCGAGAGCCTCGCGGTGGGCCTCGCGATCTGCCTGAGCGGTTTCGTGGGGGACCTGTTCGAGTCGCTGCTGAAGCGCGACGCGGACGTGAAGGACTCCGGCCGGCTGCTGATGGGGCACGGCGGCGTCCTCGACCGGTTCGACTCGATGCTGTTCTCCTCCGTGGCGGCGTACCTCGTCACGGTGTTCCTCGTGTATTGACCCCCTGCGGCCAGCGGTGCACGGGCTCCCCGGACGCCGCCGCGGCGAGGTAGAGCTCGAGCATGGCGGGGAGCGCCTCCTCGCGGGACAGGCGCGGCTCCAGCCGCTCGAGGGTGCGCAGCTGCCAGCGGGACCCGGTGACGCCCGCCTCGACGCGGTCGGCGACGACGCCCAGGGCACGGTCCGCGTCGGCGGGGTCGACGCCGGCGCCGACCAGGCCGCGGCGGGCCGTCTCGACGAGGCCGAGCACGAGCCGGGAAGCCTGCACCGGGCGCGGCGACGGCGGGCGCGGCGCGGGCCACAGAAGCTCCGCGTCGAGGCCGTGCTCGGCGGCGCGGGAGAAGTTCGCGTCGGCGAGACGGAACGGGAGGGCGACGGTCATCCACTCCTCGTCGCGCAGCGCCAGGGTGAGGCCGATGAGGAACGCGGCGTTCGCCGCCATGTCGGCGGGGGTGGGGCCCGCGGGCAACGCCCGCATCTCCAGCCTCAGGTGCCCGCCGCCGGCCGGGTCGTACACCGGGCGGTTCCACCGCCACACGGTGCCGTTGTGCAGGCGCAGCTCGGACAGCTCCGGCACGCCGCCGGAGCGCACCTGCGCGAGGGGGTCGTCATCCCCGCACACGGGCAGGAGCGGCGCGTAGAGGGCGACGGTCTCCGCGAAGATCTCCTCCACGCCG
The DNA here is from genome assembly GCA_040757755.1 of Actinomycetota bacterium. GTDB lineage: Bacteria > Actinomycetota > Thermoleophilia > Miltoncostaeales > Miltoncostaeaceae > JBFLWO01. Next base: position 2,801 of record JBFLWO010000041.1, on the reverse strand, counting down.
GTGCGCAGCCACCCGTGGCCGAAGGCGACGCGGGCCGGGCCGCGGGAGCCGACGAGCTTGTCGCGGTCGTCGATCGCCTGGCGGAACAGGGGGATGCGGGTCTCCTGCCACAGCCGGCGTCCGAGGAAGATGGGGGAGTTGCCGGCACAGGCGAGGGCGGGGGCCGTCGCGATCTGGGCGGCGTTATAGGTGCGGGCGAAGTCGTCGGGGGCGACCCGCAGATGCACCTGGAAGCCCGTGTTGGCGCCCTCCAGGGTGAGGTCGCCCCAGGTCGTGTCGAGCGGCTCCCGCCCGGAGATGCGGATCGTGAACGCCCGCTGGCGCAGACGGCGCAGGCCGTGGGAGAGGGCGCGGAAGCGGTGGACGTCGCTGAGGGCGCCGCCGAGGTCCGCCTCCCGGATGGTGGGGAGGATGCCGACGGCGGCGATCCGACCCCCGAACGGTGCGGCGGCGTCCCCCAGCCGCGCGATCGCCGCGGCGAGTGAGCGTTCGAGCGCGGCGAACGGACGGCCGGCGAGGAGGTGGGGGGGATCGTTGTACTCGAGGTTGAACCGGACGAGCTCGACGGTGACGCGGGGATCGCCGAGCGCGGCGATCACCTCGTGGTTCAGGGGGAGGGCGTGGGCGCCGGAGTCGACGAGGGCGAGCTCCACCTCGGCGCCGAGGCTCGCCGGCCCCGTGCCGAAGCCGGGGCGGGCGAGGAGCTCGCCGAGGGCGTCCATGCAGCGGCGCACACGCGCATCGAACCGGTCGTAGTCGGCGGGGTCGAACGTGTCGCGGTCGATCTCCTGCCCCATCCCGGCAAAACTACCCCGGGTGGGGCGGGGGCACCGCCGGGTGCGGGATGGGGTAGCCTCGCCGCCGATGGACGTGGACCTGCTGGCGGAGCTGTGCGAGGCCCCCGGCCCGCCCGGGCGGGAGGGGCCGGTGCGCGAGGTGGTGCTGCGCGAGCTTCGCGCCCTCACCGACGACGTCGCCGTCGATGCGCTCGGCAACGTCACGGCGCGCTTCCCGGGGCCCGGGCCGCGGGTCGTGCTGTGCGCGCACATGGACGAGATCGGCTTCATGGTGAGCCACGTCGAAGACCGCGGCTTCATCCGGGTCATCCCCCTGGGCGGGTTCGACGCGAAGACGCTCACGGCGCAGCGCGTCGTGGTGCACGGGCGGGAGGACCTCCTCGGGGTGATGGGGAGCAAGGCCGTCCACCTCATGTCGGACGAGGAGCGCAAGGCCACCCCGAAGCTCGAGGACTACTTCATCGACGTGGGGCTGCCGGCGTCGCGGGTGCGGGAGCTCGTGCGCCCCGGGGACGTCGTCACGCGGGAGCGGCGCCTGGCGCGGCTGGGGGACCTGGTGACGTGCAAGAGCATCGACAACCGGGCCGGCGTCTACGTCCTGATCGAGGCGATGCGGGCCCTGCAGGGCCACGCCGCGGACGTGCACGCGGTGGTGAGCGTGCAGGAGGAGGTGGGGCTGCGGGGCGCGCGGGTCGCGGCGCAGCGCCTGCGCCCGCAGGTCGGCCTGGCGATCGACACGACCCTGGCGAACGACACGCCCGGCGCGAAGCCCCACGAGCAGGTCACCGCCCTCGGCGCCGGTGCCGGGGTGAAGGTGTACGACAGCGCCGCGATCGTCCCGGCAGCCCTGGTGGACCACCTCGTCGCCGTGGCGGAGGCCCGCGGCATCGCGCACCAGCTCGAGGTGATGCCGCGCGGCGGCACCGACACCGGGCCGCTGCAGCTCGCCGGGGACGGCGCCCTCGCCGGGTGCGTGTCCGTGCCGATGCGCTACGCGCACCAGGTGGTCGAGGCGTGCCACCCCGACGACCTGGACGCTGCCGTCGCGCTCGTCGCCGGCTTCTGCGAGACGGCGCACGAGCTCGTCGCCGCGGCGGACGCCGGCTGACGCCGCGCCCGGGCCGCGGCCCGTCCGCCGGGGCCACGTCTACACTCAATCGGATGACCCGCGTCCTGGTTCTCGGCTCCACAGGCTCGATCGGGGTCCAGGCGCTCGACGTGATCGACCGGGCCGGGGACCTCGCGGCGTGCGGCCTGTCGTGCGGCACCCGCCTGGACGAGATGCAGGCCCAGGCCGCCGCCCGGGGCATCCTCCACACCGCGTGCGCGGCGGGCGGGGGCACCGTGCCGCACGACCCGGACCTCGCGGCGCTCATCGAGGAGAGCGCCCCGGACCTCGTCCTCAACGCGCTCGTCGGCGCCGCCGGCCTGCGGCCCACCCTCGCCGCGCTCGAGCGCGGCATCCCCGTCGCCCTGGCGAACAAGGAGAGCCTCGTCGCCGGCGGGGACCTCGTCGCGGCGGCACGGGCCCGCACCGGGGCGATGCTCGTGCCCGTCGACTCGGAGCACTCCGCCCTCTTCCAGCTTCTCGACGGGCTGCCCGCCGCGCGGGTCGAGAGCATCGTCGTCACGGCCTCCGGCGGGCCGTTCCGCGGCCGCGGCGCCGGCGAGCTGGCCGCCGCCACCGCCGCCGACGCGCTCGCGCACCCCACGTGGACGATGGGGGCGAAGATCACCGTCGACTCGGCCACCCTCATGAACAAGGGCCTCGAGGTGATCGAGGCACACCACCTGTTCGGGCTCCCGTACGGGCGCATCGAGGTCGTGGTGCACCCCCAGTCCCTCGTGCACGGCATGGTGCGCCTGGAGGACGGCAGCCTGCTGGCGCACTGCGGGGCGCCCGACATGCGCGTGCCGATCGCCTACGCGCTGCGCTGGCCCCAGGCGCCGCCGCCCGCGGCGCGTCTCGACCTCGTCGGCCGCCGGCTCGACTTCGAGGCGCCC
>JBFLWO010000040.1:0-10554 GCA_040757755.1 Actinomycetota bacterium | reverse complement strand
CGTCCCCGCCCCGGTCCTCGTCGTGCAGGGCGCCTCCGACCCGTTCGGCTTGCCACCGGACGGCCCCCGCCGCACCGTCGTCACCGTCCCCGGCACGCACGACCTGCGCAAAGGACTGGACGAGGTCGCCGGCGCCGTACGCGCCTGGCTCCCCCGCGCCCTCGCCTGATTGCTACGCGTCGGCGGCGCGGTCCGGCGGCTCCCCATGCCCGTAGTGGCGGGACGCCGGCGGGTGGCGGGCGAGCACCGCCTCGATCGCGGCCTCCTCGTCCGCCGTCAGGGGACGGCCCGCGAGCGCCGCGTTCGCCGTCGCCTGCGCCGCGTCACGGGCGCCGATGATCGCCGACGTCACCTCCGGCCGGCGCAGCACCCACGCCACCGCCAGCTCCGCCACGCCCCCCGGCCGCCCCGCCTGCGCCGCGACCGCCGCCAGCTCCCGCACCGCCGCCACCCGATCCGGGAACGCGTCGTCGCTGAAGAGCTCGCTCTGCGCCCGCCAGTCGTCCGCCGGGAACGCGGTGGCCTCCGTCATCTTCCCGGTCAGGAGCCCGTGGGCGAGCGGCCCGTATGCCAGCACCCCCACCCCGTTCCCGCCGCACCACGGGATCTCCGCCGCCTCGATGTCGCGGCGGAACACGTGGTAGCCGGCCTGGAACGCGTCGATGCCGCCCGCGGCGTGCGCCGCCCGCAGCCCCGCCGCGTCGTAGTTCGACACGCCCACCGCACGGATCTTCCCGGCGACCTTCAGCTCCTGCAGCGCACCGATCGTCTCCTGCGCCGGCACGTCCGCCACCGGCCAGTGCACCTGGTACAGGTCGACGTGGTCCACGCCCAGCGCCAGCAGGCTGCGGTCAAGCGCCATCCGCAGGTACCCGGCCGACGCCTCCCGCCAGATCCGGAGCCCCGGCTCGAACGCCCACGCCACGCCGCCCTTCGTCGCCACCAGCACCTCGTCGCGACGCTCCCGAAGCACCCGGCCCACCACGCGCTCCGCCCGCCCCTGCCCGTAGATGTCCGCGGTGTCGATCCCGTTGCACCCCGCGTCGATCGCGGCGTGACACGCCGCGAGCGAGTCCGCATCGTCGGCACCGCCCCACCGGCCCCCGAACACCCAGGTACCGAGGCCGATCACCGACAGCTCCATGCCGGTCCCACCGAGTTCCCTGCGCTCCACCCCGCCCTCCTCGCCCGTGGACGCCGCGGAGTGTAGGCCGCCGACGCCGGGGGCGGGACCCACCCCACCGGGGGACTGGCCGCGAACCCCGCCGAACGGTTCAATGCCGGGACCCCCGGTGCCGATGCACCCTCAGCACCCCTCGACCCCGGGGTCCCCCCGCGCACCCCGCGCACCCGATGCAGACCGCCACGCTCTCCCACATCCCCGGCCGCGGCTGGACCCCCGGAGGCTTCCCGGACCTCGACTCCGAGCGCACCCTCGTGGTCGCGTTCGGCGCCGCCGAGATGCGCGACGACCCCCGCCTGATCGAGGAGCTCGCCGCCGCCTACCCGCGCGCCACCATCGTGGGGTGCTCCACCGCCGGGGAGATCCGCGGCGACCAGCTCGAGGACGGCACCCTCACCGTCGCCGTCGCCCGCTTCGACACGGTGCGCATCGCGTCGGCGCGCGCGACGGTGTCCGGCCCGGCCGACTCCGCCGCCGCCGGCGAGACCCTGGGCCGCGCCCTCGCCGCCCCCGACCTGCGGGCCGTGCTCGTCCTGTCCGACGGGCTGCGGGTGAACGGCAGCGAGCTCATCCGGGGACTGAACCGCACCCTTCCCGCAGGCGTCGTCGTCACCGGGGGCCTCGCCGGGGACGGCGACCGGTTCGAGCGCACCTGGGTCCTCGACGGCGGCGAGCCGCGCGACGGGATCATCGCCGCCGCCGGCCTGTACGGGGACGGCGTCCGCGTCGGCTACGGGTCGAAGGGCGGCTGGGACATCTTCGGCCCGGAGCGGCGCGTCACGCGCTCCGAGGGGAGCGTGCTGTACGAGCTCGACGGGCGCCCCGCGCTGGACCTCTACCGCCAGTACCTCGGGGACCTCGCCTCCGGCCTCCCCGCCACCGGCCTGCTGTTCCCCCTCGCGCTGCGCGCCCGCCCCGACGCGGACCGCAACGTCCGCACGATCCTCGCCGTGGACGACGAGGCGCGCACCATGACGTTCGCGGGGGACGTCCCGCAGGGCCACCTCGCCCAGCTCATGCGCGCCAACTTCGACCGCCTGATCGACGGCGCCGCCACGGCGGGCGTCAGCGCCGCCGCCCGCCACACCGGCCCGGTCCTCGCCATCAGCATCAGCTGCGTCGGCCGCCGCCTCGTCCTGGGGGAGCGTGCGGAGGAGGAGGTCGCCGCCACCCTCGACGCCCTGCCCCCCGGGTCCCAGCAGATCGGCTTCTACAGCTACGGGGAGATCGCCCCGCACGCCTCGGGACGGTGCGACCTGCACAATCAGACGATGACGCTCACCACCATCTCGGAGACGGGGTGAACCGGCATCCGCGGCTGGAGCGTCAGCTGCGGCGCCTGGGCCTGTCCAGCGACACGCCCCCCGACACCGACGGCTGGCAGCGGCTCCTCGACCGGCTGAACGCCGTCTACCACGACCAGGACCAGGAGCGGTACCTCCTGGATCGCTCCATCGCGATCAGCTCCCGCGAGATGCGTGACCTGCACGAGTCGCTGGCGCGGCGGGAGGCGGAGCAGTCCGCGCTGCGCCGCATCGCCACCGCCGTCGCCCGCGGCATGGCGACCCGCGAGGTGTTCGACATGCTGTCCCTCGAGGTCGCCCAGATCCTCGGGGTCGAGGCGGGGCGGGTGCTGCGGTACACGGGGGACGGACGCGCCGACATCGTCGGGGTGTGGGGGGCGGAGCCCCGCCTCGACCGCGCCGGCCTCGACGCGACGAACATCGCCCTCGGCGGCGGCATCCCCAGCGCGCTCGTGCTGCAGACCGGGCGCCCCTCCTGGATCGGGGACTACGCGGCGCTCATGGACCGCAACTCCCGGAGCCTCGCCGCACGGGGTCTGCGCTCCGGGGTCGCCGCGCCGATCCGCGTCGGGCCCCGCCTGTGGGGGGCGGTCGCGGCGATGAGCGTCCGCCCGGACGGGCTCCCGCAGGGGGCGGAGGAGATCCTCACCGACTTCACGGAGCTCGCGGGCCTCGCGATCTCGAACGCGGAGACGCGGGAGACCCTCGCGCGGCGCGCCGCGACGGATCCGCTCACCGGCCTGGCGAACCACCGGGAGCTGCACGAGCGGCTGGCGTCGGAGGTGCGGCGGGCCCTGCGCCACGACCGGCCCCTGAGCCTCGTGCTGCTCGACATCGACCGGTTCAAGCCGTTGAACGACACGTACGGCCACCAGGTCGGCGACGCGGTGCTGGTGGAGGTGTCGCGCCGCCTCACCGGCCTGGCCCGGATGGGCGAGGTGCTGGGCCGCGTCGGCGGCGAGGAGTTCGCCTGGATCCTGCCCGAGACGCCCCTCGAGGGGGGCTTCGCCGCGGCGGAGCGCGCACGCCGCGCCATCGGCGGCGGCCGCTTCCCCGTGGTGGGGAACGTGACGGTGTCGGCGGGGGTGTGCGACCTGGAGCAGGCGGGGAGCCCCGCGGAGCTCGTGCGGCTCGCCGACGGCGCCCTCTACTGGGCGAAGCACAAGGGGCGCAACTCCGTCGTGATGTACGCCCCGGGTGAGGTGCAGGACATGTCGGCGGCAGAGCAGGCGAAAAGGCTGGAGCGCGACCAGCGCCTGAACGCCGTGCGCCTGCTCGCCCGCGCCGTCGACGCCCGCGACGATGTCACCCAACGCCACTCGGAGCGCGTCGCGGACCTGTCGTGCCGCATCGCGGAGGAGCTCGGGTGGCGGCCGGCGCGGGTGAACGAGCTGCGGGAGGCGGCGCTGGTGCACGACGTCGGGAAGCTCGGCGTGCCGGAGTCCATCCTGCTGAAGCGCGACCCGCTCACGGAGGAGGACTGGGCGGCGATCCGCACGCACGCGGCGCTGGGCGCGGAGATCGTGTCCGGCGCGTTGAGCGACGAGCAGGCCTCATGGGTGCGCCACCACCACGAGCGGTGGGGCGGCGGCGGCTACCCGGAGGGGATCGCTGGCGCGGCGATCCCGGACGGGGCGCGCATCATCGCCCTCGCCGACGCCTGGGACGCCATGACGGGCGCCCGCCCGTACCACCGGCCCCGCAGCGTCCCCGCCGCGCTGGAGGAGTGCATCCGCCACTCCGGCACCCAGTTCTGGCCGCGGGCGGTGGAGGCCCTCGCGGAGCTCGCGTCCCGCGGCGACGTGCACGGGGCGTCCCGCGCCGTCCCGGTGCACACGGTGGTGCTGGAGGTGGGCGTCAACGGCGCCCCCGTCCCCGACGCCCCTACCGGGGCGTGAGGGCCAGCATCACCCCGCCGTCGTCGTCGTAGGCGGGGAACACGTCGAGCAGGGCGGGGCGGTCCTCGGCGACGCCGCGCGGCCGGAACGTGCACGGCACCTCCAGCACCCGCACGCCCCACTCCAGGGCGCGCGCCACCGGGTCGCCGTCCGGGAAGCCGCCCAGGTGCAACGCCTCCGCCACCTCCCGGCCCAGGATCTCGCTCTCCGGGTAGCCGGTCACGGCCGGCGCGGCGTGCCCCGCCACCAGGATGCGCCGCTCCCGGTCGCACACCACCAGCGCGGTGCGGGGACCCGCGTAGTAGTCCTCCAGCAGCTCGAACAGGAAGCCGAAGCCGCAGCGCGCGCAGCCGCGCGGCTGGTGCAGCTCGTGGCGGTCGCCGCGGTCGCGGGCGCCGCACCGCGGACAGACGAAGGCGGGCATCGCACCCGATTGTACGCACGCTGCGGGCCGCCCACGCCACCACGGAACCTCCAATTTCCTAATGCCTATTCAGTGACTCGGGACCCGGACCGATACCGGGAGAGCCATGTCGAGCACGGATCGCTCGAGGGCCCGGCACGGACGCCGAATCGCCGCCTCCCTCGCCCCCCTCCTCATCGCCCTCGGCGCCTACGCGCCCGGCGCCTCCGGCGCCCTCACCCCCGAGCTCCAGGCCCGCGTCGACGCGGCGGCCGCCGACGAGCGCATCCCCGTCGTCGCCACCCTCCACGACCAGGTCGACGTGGAGGAGTACGCGGGGCGCCGCGCCGGGCTCCTCCGCGCCCTGCGCCGCACCGCGGCCGGCACCGACGTCGTCGCCGCCGACGGCATCGACGCGCCCGTCCGGCACTTCTGGCTGGTGAACGCCCTCGCCGCCGAGGTCACCCCGGCGGAGGCGCGCGAGCTTGCCGCCGACCCGGAGGTCGACACCGTCGACCTCGACACCCCCGTGCGGGTCTCGGCGGTCCCCACCCCCTTCCCCGACGCCGGCCGCGGCGACTGGGGCGTCGGCGCCGTCGGCGCGCCCGCCGTGTGGAGCGGCTACGGGCTGACCGGCACCGGCGTGCGGGTGGGCAGCATCGACACCGGCGTCGACCCCGCCAACCCGGACCTCACCGGCAAGGTCGTCGCGTGGCGCGACTTCGTCGGCGGCGAGTCCGCCCCGTACGACGACAACGGCCACGGCACGCACACCGTCGGCACCATGGTCGGCGGGGCGGCGGGCGGGGCGCCCGTCGGCGTCGCCCCCGGCGCCACGGTCGTCGTCGCGAAGGCCATGAACGCGAACGGCAACGGCAACGGCAGCACGCTCCTCGCCGCCGCCCAGTGGATCGCCGACCCCGACGGGAACCCCGCCACCGCGGACCAGCCCGCCGTGGTGAACAACTCGTGGTCGGCGTCCGGCGCGAACGACCCGTGGTTTCGCCCCATGGTGCAGAAGTGGCTGGCGCTCGGCATCGTGCCGGTGTTCGCCGCCGGCAACTCCGGTCCGGCCGCCGGGTCGGTGGGGAGCCCGTCCAGCTACCCGGAGGTGCTCGCCGTCGGCGCCACCGCCGAGGACGGCTCGATCGCGCCGTTCTCGTCGCGCGGCCCGGTGGTGTGGCAGGACCCCACCGGCGACGGGCCGCCCGCGGGGACGGTGCTGACGAAGCCGGACGTCGTCGCCCCCGGCGTGGCCGTGGTGTCCACCGTGGGCTCCGGCTGGCTCGCGTACTCCGGCACGTCGATGGCGTCCCCCCACGTCGCCGGCGTCGTCGCCCTCGTGAAGCAGGCGAACCCGGGCCTCGCCGGCGCGGACCTCGCGGACGTGGTGCGGCGCACCGCCACCGACGTGGGCCCGGCGGGGGTCGACCCGACGTTCGGCCGCGGCCTCGTGAACGCGCCCGCCGCCGTCGCCGCGGCGCTCGGCCCCACCCCCGAGACGGCGTTCACCGCGACGCCCGCCGCCACGGTGAACGTCCGTGACCTGCGCTACTCGGTCGCCGCGGTCGGCGCCGGGGCGTTCCGGTTCCGCATCGACGGCGGCGCGTGGAGCGCCCCCGTCACCGGCACGGAGCTGGGGATCACCGTCGCGGAGGGCGTCCACACGGTGGAGGTGCAGGCCGTCGACGACCGCGGCGTCGGCGACCCGACCCCGGCCGCCCACGAGGTGACCGTGGACCTCACCGCCCCCACCGTGTCGATCGGCTGGCGGCTGCAGGGCGGGTCCGTCGTGTACACGGCGCGGGCGGGGGACGCCCTGTCGGGCGTCGACCCGGCGTCCTACGCCTGGCGCTTCGCGGACGGCTCGACCGCCGCGGGCACCACCGTCACCCGCACCCTCGCCGGCGGCACCCCGCTCACCGCGGAGCTCACGGTCAGCGACCGGGCCGGCAACACCGCGTCGTCCACCGGGGTCGCGGTGCGGGCCCGCAGCCCGCTGCGCGACGTGCGCACCACGCGGCGCGTGTCGCGGCGGACGGGCGCCCTCCACGTCCGCGGCCGGGTCACGCGCACCGCCCGGGTCATCGCCGCACTCGAGCCGCTCACGCGCCGGCAGGCGTCCACCGCCGCGGTCCGCCGCCGCGCGGGCGTCGCGGCCCTCAGCGCCACCACGGCCTCCGGCCGGTTCCGCATCGAGGTGTCGGTGCGGAACGTCGCCCCCGGCCGCTACCGCCTGGTCGTCACCGCGACGGGCGCGGACGGCACCCCGATCGGCGCCCCCCTCGTGCGGAAGGTGCGGGTCACGCGCTGACCCGTCACGGGTCGTACGAGCCCTGCCACGGGGCGCGCCCGTCGGCGCGCGTCCCGGGCAGACGGTAGGTCCACGCCGCGTCCCCCAGGGAGCCGCCGCCCGCGCGCTGGAGCGCCGCGACGAGCGTGACGAGGTCGTAGGGCCGGTCCAGGGCCTCGGGGCGCATCGGGTCGCTGGCGAACGCCACGACCCGCCCGCGTCCCACCCGGCGGGACAGCGCCGCGGGGGCGTCGTCCAGGAACCGCGCCACCACCGTCGCACCCTCCGGCACGGCGGCGAACCCCCGCCGCACCTCCCCCTCCAGCGGCACGGCGAGGACGTCGTCGGGCAGCCCGGCCGCCAGGGCGTCCCCGTTCACGAGGAGCATCCGCCCCGGCCGCGGCCCGCCGAGCGGCGCCCCCACGAGCTCGGACCGGATCCCGGTCAGCGACGAGCCGTCGGGGGCGCGCGTGAAGCCGTCCGGGTCGGTGAGCACGAGGGTGCCGCCGTCGCGCACCCACGCCAGGACGCGCTCCGCGAAGGCGCGGTCGAGGGTGTCCGCGCGCGGGAGCCACAGGAGCCGCGCCCGGTCCAAGCGCTGCGGCTCCGCCAGGAGGCGCGTGTCGGAGTCGAACGTGAACGCGCCGTTTGCCAGCTCGCCGAGGAGCGCGTACGTGGTGTAGAGGGCGTCGCCGCTCGTGCGGTAGCGGGCGTCGCCGCGCCGCCGCGGCTGGCCCTGCCCCTCGCTCGCCGTCGCGTACACCACGACGGTGGCGGGGTCGACGGGCGGGGCAGGAAGCCGCGTGCCGCGCAGCCGCCGGGCGATGTCGAGCATCCGGTCGTACAGGCGCCGGTTCGTGAAGCGCGGGTTGCCGAGGGCGTAGAACGACACGTGGGTCGCCCCCGCCCGCAGGGCCTGCGCCGTCCACGCGTCGAGGTCCGCGGGGACGGGCGTGTAGCCGGCGTACGGGAACGCCTGGATCACGATCCGCACGGGCCGGCCGGTGAGGTCGGACAGGAGCTTCGCGCCGAAGCCGGGGTTGTAGCGGCCCCGGCCCGGCGTGACCCGCTCCGCGTAGCTCACGTACGGGTCGGCCTCCACGATGTCCGCGAAGCGGGCGAGGCGCGTGTAGTCCCACGGCATGAACCCGTCGATGAAGCCGTAGTCGTTGGGGCTCACCACCGCGTCGGGGTCGAGCCGCTTCACCAGGCGGGCCTGCCGCTCCTTCATCGCGAAGAACCGGTCGCTCGTGTAGCGGCTGAACGCGAGCCACCGCAGCCCCTCCGTCGCGGACCGCGTCGGCCGTGCCGCCGGCGACGGGGGCGCCCACCCGTAGCGGGCCCGCACCTCGCGGCGCAGCCGCCGCCCGAACGGGGACGCCGCCGCCCGGCCGCGCGGCAGGATCGCGATCGGCTCGTCGGACCCCGTGTAGGCGTGCACGTACGGCAGCGCCGCGTACCGCGGCACCAGGCGGCGGATCTCCGCGAGGGCGGCGCGCTCGTAGCCGGGATCCAGGAGCGACAGGCGGCGGGTGGGCGCCTCGGTCGCGGGGTTCGCCACCACCGCCCACTTGCGCTTCAGGGCGATCTTCGCGGCGCGCGCCTCCACGTTCAGGTCCCAGGACAGGCCGGTGGCCCGGAACTCGCGGGAGTAGACGCCGGGGTTTCGCCACCGGGACGGCTCCTTCGGGTGCACCGGGATGTCGAACGGCAGCGCGGCGTAGCCCGAGAACCACAGGCCGCTGCCGCCCGCGTCGCGCAGGATGCCGTCGATGGTGCGGTACCAGGCGCGCGCCGGGATCGGCGGCGCGCTGCGGGGGTTCCAGCGGGCGAGCTCCTCCTGGTTGAGCTCATGCCCCCAGTCGAACACCCGGCCCATCGGGCGGTCCGGGGCGCCGGCGGCGAGGGCGGGTGCCGCGAGCGCCGCGCCGGCCAGCGCGACGGCGGTCAGCATGCGAACGCCCGGCACGGCGCGGGATACTGACGGGGGCCGCGGCGCGGCACACGCACGACCGGTGCGCGCCGCACCGGCGTCGGGGGCGCCCGTCATCATGGGTCCGTGGCCCTCCCGATCGCGACCGTCGCCGAGCTCGCGCACGCCGTCGCCCGGGTCGAGGCGGGCGACGCCGCCGCCCGCGCCGACGCCGAGGGGCTCCTGGCGCGGCTGCGGGCCGCCTGGCCGGGGCTCGACCCGGAGGAGCGCGACGACCTGGGCGGGGCCGTGCCCCTGCTCAAGGCCCGGCTCGACGCCCCGCCCCGTGGGATGGGTGCCCCGCCGCGGCCGCCGGCGCTCGACGACGCCCTCGCCGCGCTGGGGGTGCGGGAGCTCCGCCCCGGCCAGGACCGCGCCGCCGTCGCCGCCCTGTGCGGCCGCGACGCCCTCGTCGTCATGGCCACCGGGTCCGGCAAGAGCCTCTGCTACCAGCTTCCCGCCCTGCTCCTTCCCGGCGTCACCCTCGTCGTGAGCCCCCTCATCGCGCTGATGCGCGACCAGGTGCTGGGGCTTCGCGAGCGCGGCGTGTGCGCCGTGGCGCTCAACTCGTCGCAGACCGAGGAGGAGCACCGCGCCGCCCGCGACGAGATCGTCTCCGGCCGCGCCCGCATCGTCTACGCCGCGCCGGAGCGCCTGCGGATGGCGGGCTTCGTCGGGCTCCTCGCGGGCCGCGGCGTGGCCCTCGCCGCGATCGACGAGGCACACTGCGCCTCGGAGTGGGGCCACGACTTCCGGCCCGACTACCGCGACATCGCGCCGCTTCTCGTGCCGCTCGCGCCGCGGGCCGTGATGGCGCTCACCGCCACCGCCACCGCCCGGGTGCAGGACGACGTCGTGCGGCGCCTCGCGCTGCGCCGCCCCGCGGTCGTCGCCACCGGCGCCGACCGCCCGAACATCGCGTTCGACGTGATCGACGTGGGCGGCGGGACCGGCCTCGAGAACCGCAAGCGGGGCGTGGTGGCCCGCCTCGTCGCGGAGTGCGGCGACCGCCCCGCCATCGTCTACATGCGCACCCGCAAGGGGTGCGAGACCCTCGCCGACCACCTCGCCGCCCTGGGCGTCGCGGCCCGCCCCTACCACGCGCAGCGCCCCGACCGGCGGCAGGTGCAGGACGGCTTCGCCGCGGGCACGGTGCGGGTGGTGTGCGCGACGAACGCGTTCGGGATGGGGGTGGACGTGCCGGACATCGGGCTCGTCGCGCACCACAGCCTCCCCGAGTCCGTCGAGGCGTACTCGCAGGAGGCCGGCCGCGCCGGGCGCGACGGGCGCCCCGCCCGCGCCGTCCTGCTGTACGCCCAGTCCGACATCCCCGGCCTGCGGCGGCGTGTGGCGGAGGCGGAGATCACCGTCGGGCAGGTGGAGGCGCGGCTGCGCGCCCTGGCGGCCGCCGGCGACGCCGCGGGCGACGTCGAGGTGCCTGCCGGCGCCCTGGACGACCGCGGCCTGGTGGAGGGGGCGCTCGCCACCCGCATCGGCGCGG
>JBFLWO010000039.1:0-10601 GCA_040757755.1 Actinomycetota bacterium | reverse complement strand
ACGGCCCCACGCCCCCAGCGCCGACCCGGCTCACCGGCACGCGCAGCGCGCCCGAGCGCAGCAGGGCGTCGTGGCCGCCATCGGTGACAACGAGCCTCAGGCGGTCGCCCCGGACCACACGGGCGACGGCGATCGCGGGCGGGCCGTCGTGCCCGCGCCACTTGGCGCGTGGGGGCTGCGCCATTTGGCGCGTGGGGGCTGCGCCATTTGGCGCGTAGGGGTCGCGCCACTTCGCCGGAGGCGTCGCCGCCGTGCGTGCCGCCTCCGTGAGCACGCGAATCGCCAGGCGAGGCCGGGGCTCCGGCAGTGACGGGCGGCCCGGTCCCGGGCGGCGCACCGGAGAGAGAGCCCGGGCCCGGCGCGCCAAGGCCGGGGGAGGACCGCGCCCACCACGTCGCGGTCCGCCTCGTGCACCGCCGGCTGCGGGTCCGCGAGGAGCCGCCGCCACGACTCGGCGACCGCCGCACCCGGAACCCTCCCCCGGCGGGGAGGCCCATCACGCCGTGGCGAGCCACCCCCGGGCCATCTCGCGCCGGCGGGCGAGCTGGTCGATCGTCGCCTCGCTCACCCGCGCCACACCAACCCTACGGTTCAACTCGAGGTTGACCTGGGCGTGGGAGAGGCCGGTGATGCGGGCGATCTGGCGGGTCAGGGCCGCGTTTGCGTCCCGCAGCTCCTGGCGGTACTCGCGCAGCCCGCGGCGCGGGGCCTCCACGCCGTCCGGCGGCTCGGCGAGGAGCGGGGCGGGCGCAAGCTCCAGCACAACCCCGTCGTCGTCCGGGTTCGCGCGGGACATGTGGCTCGGGGCGAGCGCGTCCTCCACCCGGTACACGGCGGGGGCCCCCACCGGCACCGCGGAGATCGCCGCGAACAGCGACAGCTGCTCGTCCACGACCTCCCGCTCCACCGGCTCCTCCAGGGGATCCGGCTCCTGCTCCTCCACCGGGTCGCCGTTCTCGTCCAGGCGCCGCAGGCTGTGGCGCCGCTGGTCGGCGATCTCGATCGCGTGCTTGCGCAGCCGCACGTCGTCCGGGATGAACATGTAGCTGGGCTGCGCGCCGAGCCCCCGCGTCCACCGCACCAGGCGCCCCACCGCCTGCCGGAAGAAAAGCTCGGTGGTCGTCGTCGTCGCATACACGCCCACGCGCAGCCGGGGGATGTCCACCCCCTCCGACACCATCCGCACCGCCACCAGCCACGGCTCGGTGCCGCGTGCGAACTCCGCGATGCGCCGCGACGCCCCCGAGTCCTCCGACACCACCAGCACCGGGGCCACGCCCAGCCGGCGGCGCATGATGCCGGCGATGCCGCGGGCGTGCTCCTGGTCGATCGCGATGACGAGGCCCCCCGCCCCCGGATGCGACCGGCGCACGTCGCGAAGCTGCCCGTGCGCGCGCTCCAGCACGTGCGGCAGCCACTCCCCCTCCACGCTCAAGGCGGTGCGCAGCCGCTGCGCCGCCCGCACCGGGTCGAGGTAGTCCTCGAACGAGGCGCTCACCTCCTCGCCGTCCGCCCCGATCCACTCCATCTCCCCGTCGATGCGGGGGAACCGCACCGGCCGCACCACCGAGCCGTCGCGCAGCGCGTCGCCGTACCCGTACTCCACGTCCGGCTCGGCGAGGTCGTCGTCGTCGTAGCGCACGAACGGGATCGCCCGCGTGTCGGAGCGAAACGGCGTGCCGGACAGGCACAGCCGCACCGCCGCGTCGCAGAACGCCACCCGCACCGCGTCGCCCCAGGCGCGGTCGTCGCCCGCATGATGGACCTCGTCGAGCACGACGAAGGCGTCGCGGGCGATCTCCGCCAGGGCCGGCGCGTTCCCCGCCACCTGCTGGTACGTCGTGACCAGGCCGTGCGTGTCGGCCGGCAGGCGCCCGTCGCGCGCCGACCACGCCGCCTCCAGGTGCAGGTCGAGGGACTCCGCCGCGTCCGCCCACTGCCCCTTCAGGTGCTGGGTGGGGGCGACGACGACGAGACGCCGCCGCGGGTGCTCCGCCAGGTGCTGCCGGGCGGCGACGAGGGCCATCGTCGTCTTGCCCGCCCCCGGCGTCGCCACCGCCAGGAACTCCGGGTGCTGCCGCTCCCGGAAGCGGTCGAGCGCCGCCTTCTGCCAGCGGCGCAGGCGCACGGATCTCATCGGGGCCGGACGGGACGGGGGCGGGTCACGGGGCCGGGCAGGATAGGCGCCCCCGCGGACGCCCCGCCCGCCGCCGCCGACGTCAGGGGGCCGTCATCTCCAGGGTCTCGGTGAGCCGCACCGACTCCAGGAGGCGCCGGTCGTGCGTCACCAGAAGCAGCGTCCCCGTGTAGCCGGCGAGCGCCTGCTCCAGCTGCTCGATCGCCTCCAGGTCCAGGTGGTTCGTGGGCTCGTCCAGCACCAGGCAGTTCACGCCGCGGGCCATGAGCGACGCCAGCACCGCCCGGGTGCGCTCCCCCGGCGACAGCGCCTCCCCCGGCCGGCCGACGTGCTCGGCCGCCAGGCCGAACTTCGCAAGAAGCGACCGGGCGTCCTGCGGCACAAGGCCGGTGCGGGCCACGAACGCGTCGAGAAGCTCCGCCGGGCCGCCGAACGCGCCGCGGCCCTGGTCCATCGTCCCCGCCACCACGCCCGGGCCCATGTGGCGCTCCCCCGCCGCGAGCGGCACGGTGCCGAGGAGGGCCCCCAGCAGGGTGCTCTTGCCGCAGCCGTTCGGCCCCAGGATCCCGAGGCGGGCGCCGCGCCGCACCACCAGGTCGACGGGGCCGAGGGAGAACGCGCCGCGCCGCACCACCGCCCCCGCCAGCCGCGCCACGATCTCGCTGCCGGGCGCCGCCACGTCGAGCGACATCCGAAGCTGCCAGCCCTCCCACGGCTTCGCCACCTGCGGCAGCCGGGCGATCGCCCGCTCCGTCTGACGCACCTTCGCCGCCTGCTTCTCGGTGCGGTCCACGCGGGTGCCGCGCGCCGCCTTGTCGTTGTCGCGGGCCTTCCGCCGCGCCGCCCGCACCCCCTTGTCCGCCCAGTTGCGCTGCACCTGCGCGCGCTCCGCGAGGCGGGAGCGCTCCGCCTCGTTCTTGCGGTACGCCTCCACCTGCAGCCCGCGGGCGATGGCGCGGCGCTCCACGAACTCGCTCCAGCCGCCCGCGTACTCCGCGGCGCGGCGCGACCCCTCCTCGATCTCCACGATCCGCATCACGCAGCGGTCGAGGAACGCCCGGTCGTGGGAGATCACCACCACGCCGGCGGCGAGATCGTCGAGGAACCGCTCCAGCCGGTCGAGGCCCGCGAAGTCCAGGTTGTTCGTCGGCTCGTCCAGCAGGAACACGTCGAAGCGGGACAGGAGGATCGCGGCGAGCGTCGCCCGCGCCGCCTGCCCGCCGGACAGGGACGCCATCTCCACGTCCAGGCGGTCCGGCGGCAGGCCCAGGTCGGCGCACGTCGCCGCCGCCCGGGCCGCGAGGTCGTCCCCGCCGAGCGCCAGGAACCGCTCCAGCGCGTCGCTGTACGCCTCCACCCGCGACGGGTCCCGCTCCATCTCCGCGGTCAGGCGGTCGAGGTCGCGCTCCGCCGAGGCGACGCCGGTGCGGCGGGCGAGGAACCCGCGCAGCGTCTCGCCCGGCGTCGCGTCCGGCTCCTGCGGCAGGTACCCGACCCGAAGCGTCGCCGGCGCCCGCCGCACCACCCCCTCGTCCGGCACCTCCAGCCCCGCCAGGATGCGAAGGAGCGTCGACTTGCCGGCGCCGTTTCGCCCCACCAGGCCCACGCGGCTCCGCGCGTCGACCTGCAGCGACACCTCCGTCAGGATGCGCTGCGCCCCGAAGGACTTCGACACGGCATCGGCGGAGAGCATCCGCGGGAGGGTAGCCGTGCGGACCGGGCTAGGGTCTTCCACGTGAGCACCGCCGCACCCGCCCTCGCGCGCTTCGCCTGGATGTCGATCGCCGCGGCCCTCGTGACGATGGGGCTGAAGCTCGCCGCCTGGCTCCTCACCGGCTCCGTCGGCTTCCTGTCCGACGCCGCCGAGTCCGTCGTGAACCTCATGGCCGCGGTCATCGCCCTCGTCGTGCTGCGGTTCGCCGCGCAGCCGCCCGACGCGGAGCACCAGTACGGCCACGAGAAGGCCGAGTACATGGCGGCCGGCGTAGAGGGCGCGCTGATCCTGCTCGCCGCCGCCAGCATCGCCTGGGCCGCCATCGGCCGGCTGCTCAACCCCGAGCCCCTCGAGAACGTCCAGGTCGGCGTGACCGTGTCGGCGATCGCCGCCGCCGTGAACCTCGTCGTGGCGCTGCGGCTCATCCGGGTGGGGCGCGCCCACCGCTCCATCGCCCTGGAGGCCGACGGCAAGCACCTCATGGCCGACGTGTGGACGTCGGTCGGGGTCGTCGCCGGCGTCGCGGCGGTCGGCGCCACCGGGTGGGACCGGCTCGACCCGATCATCGCCCTCGCCGTCGCCGCGAACATCGTCGTCACCGGGTACCTGCTGATCCACCGCTCCACCGGGGGCCTGATGGACCGGGCCCTGCCGGCCGCCGACCTCGCCGCCGTGGAGGCCGTGCTGGACCGCCACCGCCTGGAGGGCGTCGAGTTCCACGCCATCCGCACCCGCCAGGCCGGGCGGCGGTCGTTCGTGTCGATGCACGTGCTCGTGCCGGGGGCGTGGAGCGTGCAACGCGGCCACGACCTGGCGGAGCGGGTGGAGCGCGACGTGCGCCAGGCGGTGCCGCACGCGACCGTGTTCACCCACATCGAGCCGGTGGAGGACCCCTCGTCGTTCGCCGACGCCGGCCTGGACCGGGCGGGCGGGGAGGGCGGCGCGTGACGTCGGCGGGGCGGACGCCGGCAAAGCGCCGGGACGTGCCGTCCCGGCGTGCGGCGCCACCCCCGCGGGGGACCCGCCGCCGCCGAACGTGACGGTTGCCACACACTCCCGGCGGGAATGCCACAGGCAGACACCGGGGGCTTCGCCGCGGACACGCCGACGGGTTGCCGCCCGGCCCAGCGTGTACCGTCCCGCCTGCCCCACATGACGACCATCGCCGGCCCCGACATCCCCCACACCCGGTTCATCGCGCCCGACGGGCGCGCCGAGCGCGACCTCCCCGAGTTCGCGCGGGACCCGGAAGCCCTCATCCCCCTGTACCGGGCGATGGTGCGCTGCCGCACGCTCGACGCCCGCGCCGTCGCCCTGCACCGCACCGGGCGCCTCGGCACCTACGCCTCCTGCCTCGGCCAGGAGGCCGTGGGGGTGGGCCTCGCCAGCGCGCTGCGCGACGAGGACGTGTTCGTGCCGAGCTACCGGGAGCAGGCCGCCCAGCTGTGGCGCGGCGTCACCCCCCTCGAGGTCCTCCTCTACTGGGCGGGCGACGAGCGCGGCAGCGACTACGCCGGCCCCCGCCGCGACTTCCCCGTCTCCATCACGGTGGGGGAGCACCCCCCGCAGGCCGCCGGCATCGCGCTCGCCATGAAGATCCGCCGCGAGCGGCGCGTCGTCCTGTGCACCGTCGGGGACGGCGCCACCTCGAAGGGCTCGTTCTACGAGGCGATCAACGGGGCGGGGGCGATGTGCCTGCCGCTCGTCACGGTGGTCGTGAACAACGGGTGGGCGATCTCCGCCCCGCGCACCCTCCAGAGCGCCGCCGCCACCCTCGCGCAGAAGGCCGTCGCCGCCGGCTTCCCCGGCGAGCAGGTCGACGGCAACGACGTCGTCGCCGTCGCCGACGTGTGCCGCCGCGCCGTCGAGCGGGCCCGGGCGGGGGAGGGGCCCACCCTCGTCGAGGCCGTCACCTACCGCCTCGGCGACCACACCACCGTCGACGACGCCCGCCGCTACCGCGACGACGCCGAGGTGAGCCGCCAGTGGGAGCTCGAGCCGATCTCCCGCCTGCGCAGCCACCTCGTCGCCGCCGGCGTGTGGACGAAGGAGGACGAGGAGGGGCTCCTCGCCGCCTGCGCCGCCGAGATCGACCGCGCCGCCGAGGAGTACCTCGCCACCCCGCCCCTGCCCCCCGAGGCGATGTTCGACCACCTGTGCGCCGAACTTCCCCCCGACGTGGAGGCGCAGCGGGCGGAGGCGGTGCGGGAGGCGGCCGCCCGTGCCTGAGATCACGCTCGTCCAGGCCGTCACCATGGCCCTCCACCACGAGATGGCCGCCGACGGGAGCGTCGTGGTGCTGGGGGAGGACGTCGGCGCCAGCGGCGGCGTGTTCCGCGCCACCGACGGGCTGCAAGAGCGGTTCGGCCCCGACCGGGTCATCGACACCCCGCTCGCCGAGACCCTCATCGCCGGGCTCGCCGTGGGCCTCGCCGCCGAGGGGATGCGCCCCGTCGCCGAGATCCAGTTCTCCGGGTTCCTCTACTCCACGTTCGACCAGCTCATCAACCACGCGTCGCGCCTGCGCAACCGCACCCGCGGCCGGCTCACCTGCCCGATGGTGCTGCGCTCCCCCTGCGGCGGCGGCATCAAGCCCCCGGAGCACCACTCCGACAGCCCCGAGGCCCTCCTCGCCGGCGTGCCCGGCCTGAAGGTGGTGGTGCCGTCGTCGCCCGCGGCGGCGTACGGGCTTCTCCTCGCCGCGATCCGCGACCCCGACCCGGTCGTGGTGCTGGAGCCGACGCGCCTGTACCGGGCCGGCAAGGAGGAGGTCGCCGACGACGGCGCCGCGCTGCCGCTCGGCATGTCCTTCGTGCTGCGCGACGGCACCGACCTCACGCTCGTCGCGTGGGGCGGCATGGTGCCCGAGACGCTCGCCGCCGCCGACGAGCTCGCCGCCGAAGGCGTCTCCGCCGCCGTCATCGACGTCGCCTCCATCGCCCCCCTCGACATGGAGCCGATCCTCGAGTCCGTCGCCCGCACCGGGCGGTGCGTGATCGTCCACGAGGCGGCCCGCATCGCCGGGTTCGGCGCCGAGATCGCCGCGCGGCTCGCCGAGGAGGGCCTCAACAGCCTGCTCGCGCCCGTCGCCCGCGTCACCGGCTGGGACACCATCTTCCCCCTGCCGCGGCTGGAGGGGTACTACATGCCGGACCGGCGGCGCGTGCTCGCCGCCGCCCATCGCGTACTGGAGGCTGCGTGAGGACGTTCGTGCTGCCGGACCTCGGCGAGGGCCTCCACGAGGCGGAGATCGTCACCTGGCACGTCTCCCCGGGGGACAGCGTCGTCGCCGACCAGCCGCTCGTCGCCGTCGAGACCGACAAGGCGGTCGTCGAGATCCCGGCGCCGTGGTCCGGCCGCATCGCCCGCCTGCACGGGGAGCCCGGCCAGATCGTCGAGACCGGCCAGCCGCTCGTCGACTTCGACGACGGCCCCGCCCCCGACTTCAACGGCATCGTCGGGGAGCTCCCCGCCGCCGAGCCCGTCGCCGAGCCCGCCGTGGCGCGCAGCGCCACCCCCGCGCCGCGACCCCCGGTGCGTGCCGGCGGCATCGTGCAGGCGCCCCCCGCGGTGAGGGCCCTCGCGAAGCGCCTCGGCGTCGACCTGGCCGAGGTGGAGCCCACCGGCCCCGGTGGCCTCGCCACCGCCGCCGACGTGGAGCGCGCCGCCCAGGCCCCCGCCCAGGACGTCGCCTACGAGCCGCTGCGCGGCCCGCGCCGTGCGATGGCCGAGTCGATGACGCGCTCCGGCGCGGAGGTCGTGCCCGCCACCCTCACCGACGAGGCCGACGTCGACGCATGGGCCCCCGGCACCCGCGCCACCCTGCGGCTCGTGCGCGCCATCGTCGCCGGCTGCCGCGCCGAGCCCGCCCTCAACGCGTGGCTCGCGACGGGCGCCGCCGGGCGGCGCGTGCACCAGCAGGTCGACCTCGGCGTCGCCGTCGACTCCCCTGACGGGCTGTTCGTGCCGGTCCTGCGGGGCGCCGACCGCCTCGCCCCCGACGCCGTCGCCGCCCGCCTCGACGAGCTGATCGCCGCCGTCCGCGACCGGTCCATCCCCGTGGAGGACCTCCGCGGCGCCACCATCACCCTGTCGAACTTCGGCTCCCTCGGCGGCCGCCACGCCGTGCTCGTCGTGGTGCCGCCCCAGGTCGCGATCCTCGGCGCCGGCCGCGCCGCCCCCCGCGTCGTCGCCGTCGACGGGCAGCCCGCCGTCCACCGCATCCTGCCGGTGTCCCTCACCGTCGACCACCGCGCCGTCGCCGGCGGCGAGGCCGCCCGCTTCCTCGCGGCCGTCGTCGCCGACCTGGAGCGCGCCGACTAACCCCCCGTACGGGGGACCCCTCCCCTAAAGCAGCCCCCCGCGGCACCGATAGGCGGAGTGGTCGCCGTCCACCTGCCGACGTGGGGGAACTGATGGGCCTGAAGATCGCGTCCGTGCCCGTGCCCGAGACGACGAAGCAGAGGCTGTCTCTCTGCATGATCATGAAGGACGAGGAGGAGCACCTCACCCGGTGCCTCGAGAGCGTCCAGGGCGTCGTGGACGAGATCGTCATCGTCGACACCGGCTCCACGGACCGCTCCGTCGAGATCGCCGAGCGGTTCGGCGCCCGCGTCCTGCACGAGGAGTGGCGGGGCGACTTCGCCGCGCCGCGCAACACCGCGATCGACGCCGCCACCGGCGACTGGATCCTCGTCCTCGACGCGGACGAGGAGCTCGTCGACGGGCGGCGCCTGCTGCCGCTCCTGCAGAACCCGGACCTCGAGGGCTACAGCCTGCGCGAGGTGAACTTCATCGGGGAGGACGTCGGCATCGAGGCCGTCGTCAACGCCGCGTTCCGCGTGTTCCGCAACCGCCCCGAGTACCGGTACGAGGGGGCGCTGCACGAGCAGATCATGGGGAAGATCGACCCGGAGGGCGGCGTCACCACCCGCTTCGTCGGCATCGAGATCCGCCACTACGGGTACCTCGAGGCGACGTCCGCGGCGCGGAGGAAGACGGACCGCAACATGGCGATCGTGCTGGACGAGGTGCGCCGCAAGCCGGACGACTCGTTCACCCTGTTCAACGCCGGCGTCGAGTACCAGCGCATCGACGACCACGAGACCGCCCTCGAGTACTTCCAGCGGTCCTTCGCGACCCTGCCGAGCCTGCGCGCCTACTACGCGTCGCTTCTCATCCGCAACATCGTGGCGTCGCTGCGGTGCCTCAAGCGCTACGACGAGGCCCTCGACGTGCTGAAGGACGCGCTGCAGGCGTACCCGGACTTCACGGACCTGCACTACCTGCAGGGCCAGATCCACATGGAGCGCCGCGAGTACCGCGCCGCGATCCGCAGCTACCGCCGCGCGATCGAGCTCGGCGACCACGGCGGGGACCGCTACCTCGCCCAGTCCGGCATGGGGTCCTTCTACTCCTGGTACGCCCTCGGCACCCTGCACGAGCAGATGGGGGACGTGCACGAGGCCGTCCGGGCGTACCGCCGGTCGATCTCCACCGCCCCCGGCTACTACGCCGCGCCGCTCGTCCGTCTCACCCGGGCGCTCCTGACGAGCGACGACCCGGAGGAGGTGGAGCGCTACCTCTCCACGATCATCTGGGACCGGCGGCGCGGCGACTCGTTCCGCACCCTGGCCGCCGTGTTCCTCGAGGCCGGCGCCCACGAGATCGCGCTGCGCCTGGCGCGCCGCGCCCGCGACGCCGCCACCGACGGCGACCACCGCGTCGAGATCGTCGCCGCCGACTGCCTGCTGCGCCTCGGCCGCGTCCACGAGGCGCTCGCCGAGCTCGACCGCGTCCCGGCGTCCTCCGCCCAGGCGGGGCACGCCGCCGGCAAGCGGTTCCTCGCGCACCTCGCTTCCGGCGACCTCGACGCCGCCGCCCGGGCGATCGCCGCGGTCGCCGACATCGCCGACGGCCTGTACGCCACCTCCTGGGCCCTCGCCCTCGCCGCGCAGGCGCCGGGCGCGACGCCGCCGCTGCCCGCCGGGGCGGAGCGCGACAAGGTCGTGGAGGTGCTCCTCGACGTCGCCTCCGGGCTTCTCGCCATCGACGCCCTCGAGCCGTTCAACCGCGTCGTGCCGCTCCTCTTCGCCGTCGCCGACAGGACCGCCGACCTCGACGAGCGCCTCGGCCTGCTGCTGCACCACCAGGGGTTCCGCGAGCCCGCCGCCGCCCGCCTGATGGCCGCCGTCGACGCCGGCACCACCTCCCCGGAGGTGTTCGCCGCCCTCGGCGAGATCTGCACCGCGCAGGGCCTCGACGAGGAGGCCGCCACGTTCCTCGGCGCCGCCCTGGAGCACGACGACCAGAACCTGAGCCGCTACCTCGCCCTCGCCGGCTGCTTCGCCGGGCAGGGACGGTACGACGATGCGGGGGAGACCCTGCGCCGCGGCCTGCTCGTGTTCCCGCACTCCACCGTGCTGCGGGAGCTCCGCCACTCCCTGAGCCTGCTGGGGGGCGCCGCCGCAGGCTGACCCGCCCCGGCGCCGCCGCGCGCCGTCCCGCACGTCCAGGCCCCCGGCCGCGCCCCCGCGCGGCCCGCCGGCCCGCGCCCGCAGGCGAACCTCAAGCGTTCCGCCGGCCGGCCCGATAACGACGGTGAGTCCCCCGAGACGGGACCCGGACAGGGAAGTCGAGCGAGAGAGTGGTGGTTGACATGGACGTCAACACCGACATCACCCGCATCGACGCCGTCGCGCCTCGACATGTCGCGCCGGCGCGTGGCGGACGACCGGACGTGGAGCGGGC
>JBFLWO010000038.1:0-10626 GCA_040757755.1 Actinomycetota bacterium | reverse complement strand
CTCGGCCGCGGCCTCCTCCAGCCGCACGGCGCGCGCCGGCGCGGCGGGCGCGTCGTCGGGGGGCGGGGCGACGCCGAGCTCGGGCAGGCGGCGCTCGAGGCTCTGGAACTCGAGGTCGCGGAACAGGGCGGCGATCGCCCCCATCCGCTGCTCGTCGTACGCGACCGGCGCGACCGCCGCCGGGTCCAGGTCGACGGGGGCGTTCGTGTCGATCACGGACGCCCGCGCGGTGCGGCGCGCCGCGTCGGCGTGCTCGGTGAGGGACTCCCGGCGCTTCGGGCTCTGCTCCTGCGCGTGCGCCAGCACCTCCTCCAGGCTCCCGTACTTCTGGAGGAGCTGCGCCGCCGTCTTCTCCCCGATGCCGGGGACGCCGCGGAGGTTGTCGGACGGGTCGCCGACCATGCCGCGGAAGTCGGTCATGAGCTCCGGCCCGAGGCCGTAGCGCTCCCGCACCCGGTCCGGGGTGTACTCGGTCGTGTCGGTCACGCCCCGCCCGGTGGCGAGGACGCTCACCCGGTCGCTCGCGAGCTGGAACGCGTCGCGATCGCCGGTGAGGATGCGCACCCTCTCCCCCGCCGCCTCCGCCCGCCGCGCCAGGGTGCCGATGACGTCGTCCGCCTCCCACCCGGGCAGCTCCACGTTGGTGAAGCCGAACGCCTCCATCATCGGGCGGAACCGCGGCGCCTGCTCGCGCAGCAAGTCCGGCGTCTGGGAGCGGTTCGCCTTGTACTCCGGGACGATCTCGTGACGGAACGTGGGGCCGGGGGCGTCCCACGCCACCACGACCCGCTCGGGCCGCACGTCGATCAGCACCCGCACCATCATCGCGGCGAGGCCGTAGAGGGCGTTGGTGGGGAAGCCGTCGGAGCGGCTGATCGTGTCGGGCAGCGCGAAGAAGGCGCGGTACGCGAGGCTGTTCCCGTCGATCAGGAGCAGCCCGCCGCCCCCGCGGGGCGCCTCGGTGGCCGCGGCGCCCGGGTCGGCGGCGGCCTCGACGGTGATCGGCTCCGGCACTCGGCCGAGTGTACCGGCGCCCCGCCGGCCCGATGCGGCGGCGGGCGGCCCCGCGGGCGCAGGACGAACGTCCGCGCGACGCGGCGCGTACCGCAGCGGCGCGTCCAGCAGAGGGGGTATCCTGCCGTCCCCGTTCCCGCACCGAGGATCAGGAGGGCCGCGTGGCCGTCACACCGAGCGCCGCATACAGCGTCACGATCCGCGTCGAGACCGACGCGAACCCGCCCGGCGTGTTCGGGCAGCTCACGGCGGCGATCAGCGGCGTAGGCGGCGAGATCGGCGCCGTCGACGTGATCTCGGCGCAGCACGACCGCGTGGTGCGGGACATGGTCGTCGACGCGTCCGACGCGGAGCACGCCGACGCGATCGTGCAGGCGGCGCGCGGCGTCGGCGGCGTGCGGGTGCTGTCGTCCTTCGACCGCACGTACCGCATGCACCAGGGCGGGAAGATCGAGATGCACAACCGCATCCCGCTGCAGACGCGCGAGGACATCTCGATCGCCTACATGCCGGGTGTCGCCCGGGTGGCGCGCGCGATCGCCGAGGACCCGGACCTCGCCTTCGACCTCACCCTGAAGCGCAACATGGTCGCGGTCATCACCAACGGCACGGCGGTGCTCGGCCTCGGCGACATCGGCGCCGCCGCCGGCATGCCGGTGATGGAGGGCAAGTCCGCGCTGTTCAAGGCGTTCGGCAACGTCGACAGCTACCCGATCTGCGTCGACTCGAAGGACGCCGACGAGCTCGTCGAGGTCTGCACCGCGATCGCCCCGGCGTTCGGCGGCATCAACCTCGAGGACATCGCCGCCCCCGTCTGCTTCGAGGTGGAGGACCGCCTGAAGGAGACCCTCGACATCCCCGTCTTCCACGACGACCAGCACGGCACCGCGATCGTCGTGCTCGCCGCCCTCATCAACGCGCTGAAGCTCACCGGCGGCCGGATGGAGGACCTCAAGGTGGTCGTGAGCGGCGTCGGCGCGTCCGGCGTGGCCTGCTCGAAGATCCTGATGAACGCGGGCGTCACCAACATCATCGGGTGCGACACGCGCGGCGCGATCTACAAGGGCCGCACCGAGAACATGAACTTCATGAAGGACTGGTACGCGGAGAACACGAACCCCGAGGGGATCAGGGGGTCGCTCACCGAGGCCGTGAAGGGGGCGAACCTGTTCCTCGGCCTGTCGGGACCCGGCACCTTCTCCGTGGAGCAGCTGAAGTCCATGGCGAAGGACCCCATCGTGTTCGCGATGGCGAACCCGGTGCCGGAGATCATGCCGGAGGTCGCCGGCCCCCACGTCGCCGTGATGGCGACGGGCCGCTCCGACTACCCGAACCAGATCAACAACGTGCTCGCGTTCCCCGGCGTGTTCCGCGGCGCCCTCGACTGCCGCTCCCGCCAGATCAGCGAGGGGATGAAGGTGGCGGCCGCCGAGGCGATCGCGAACGCGATCCCCGAGGACGAGCTGCACCCCGACTACATCATCCCGAGCGTGTTCAACAAGGCGGTCGCCCCGGCCGTCGCCGCCGCCGTGACGAAGGTGGCGATCGAGGAGGGCCTCGCCCGCCTCGACCCGCAGGGCGTCGCCGCGTAGCGGATCACTTCCCCGCGCCCGCCGGCTCCCGCCGGCGGGCGTGCGGCGCCGCCGGCGCGGCCAGGCCGGCCGCCGTACACTCCGGCGGCAGGGGGACGTGGCGGAACGGTAGACGCGGCGGACTCAAACTCCGCTGACCGCGAGGTCGTGTGGGTTCGACTCCCACCGTCCCCATCTCGTCACCGCCTCGGATGTCCGCAGCGCGATTCGTGACGGGCCGCGATCGGCGACGTTCGGGTCGCACGGGGCGTGGCGATGTGTCCGAGGGGGTTCCCGTCGGTCGACGATGACGGGCGCGCAATGCTGCATCGCGACGCGCGGCCGGTGAGGAGACCGCCGAACGTCCGGCGCAGGACCCGGGTGACGGACGGAGGGTCTCGCCTCGCCGCGCGAAGACCTCCGTCAGGCGCCGACGTAGGCCGCGAGGTGCTCGCCGGTGAGGGTGGAGCGGGAGGCGACGAGGTCCGCGGGCGTGCCCTCGAAGACGACCCGGCCGCCGTCGTGGCCGGCACCCGGGCCGAGGTCGATGATCCAGTCGGCGTGCGCCATGACCGCCTGGTGGTGCTCGACGACGATGACCGACTTGCCGGAGTCGACGAGCCGGTCGAGCAGCCCGAGCAGGTGCTCGACGTCGGCGAGGTGCAGGCCCGTGGTCGGCTCGTCGAGGACGTAGACGCCGCCCTTCTCCCCCATGTGGGTGGCGAGCTTGAGCCGCTGCCGCTCGCCGCCGGACAGCGTGGTGAGCGGCTGGCCGAGGATGAGGTAGCCGAGCCCGACGTCGGCGAGCCGGTCGAGGATGGCGTGCGCCGCCGGGATGCGCGCCTCGCCGGCGCCGAAATGCTCCCCGGCCTCGGTCACCGACATCGCCAGCACCTCGCTGATGTCGCGGCCGCCGAGGCGATAGTCGAGCACCGACGCCTCGAACCGCTTGCCCTCGCACTCCTCGCAGGTGGTGGCGACCCCGGCCATCATCGCCAGGTCCGTGTAGATCACGCCGGCGCCGTTGCAGGTGGGGCAGGCGCCCTCGGAGTTGGCGCTGAACAGCGCCGCCTTCACCCCGTTGGCCTTCGCGAACGCCTTGCGGATCGGGTCCAGGAGCCCGGTGTACGTCGCCGGGTTGCTCCGCCGGGACCCGCGGATCGCACCCTGGTCGACCGACACGACACCCGCGCCGGCGGGGATCGACCCGTGCACGAGCGAGCTCTTGCCGGAGCCCGCGACGCCGGTGACGACGACGAGCACCCCGAGCGGGATGTCGACGTCGACGTCCCGGAGGTTGTTCGCCGTCGCCCCGCGGATCTCCAGCGTGCCGGTGGGCGTGCGCACCGCCTCCTTGAGGGCGGCCCGGTCGTCGAGATGCCGTCCGGTGACGGTGCCGCTCGCCCGGAGCCCCGCGACCGGCCCCTCGAAGCAGACCGTGCCGCCCGCCGCGCCGGCGCCGGGGCCGAGGTCGACGACGTGGTCGGCGATCGCGATCGTCTCCGGCTCGTGCTCCACCACGAGCACCGTGTTGCCCTTGTCCCGCAGCCGCAGCAGCAGGTCGTTCATGCGCTGCACGTCGTGGGGGTGGAGGCCGACGGTGGGCTCGTCGAAGACGTACGTGACGTCTGTGAGCGAGGAGCCGAGGTGGCGGATCATCTTCGTGCGCTGCGCCTCGCCGCCCGACAGCGTCCCCGAGGACCGGTCGAGCGACAGGTAGCCGAGGCCGATCTCGACGAACGAGTCGAGTGTCCGTCTCAGCGCGGCGACGAGCGGCGCCACCGACGGCTCGTCGACGCCGCGGACCCAGTCGGCGAGGTCGCTGATCTGCATGGCGCACGCGTCGGCGATGCCGATCCCCCGAATCCGCGACGAGCGGGCGGCCTCGTTGAGCCGGGTGCCGCCGCAGTCCGGGCAGGCGGTGAACGTGACGGCCCGCTCGACGAACGCCCGGATGTGGGGCTGCATCCCCTCGGGATCCTTGGCGAGGAACGACTTCCGGATCTTCGGGATCAACCCCTCGTACGTCATGTTGATGCCGTTGACCTTCACCTTCACCGGCTCCTTGTGCAGGAAGTCGTGAAGCTCGGCGTCGGTGTAATGGCGGATCGGCTTGTCGGGGTCGAGGAACCCCGACTCGGTGAAGATCCGCACCATCCAGCCGTCGGCGGTGTACCCGGGGATCGTCAGCGCGCCCCCGGCGAGCGACTTGGAGTCGTCGTAGAGCTGGGTGAGGTCGATGTCCGTGACCGAGCCGCGCCCCTCGCACGGCGGGCACATGCCGCCGGTGACGGAGAACGTCTTCACGGTCGTCTCGCCCGTGCCCTTCGCGACGGTGATCGTGCCGCTGGCCCGCACCGAGGGGACGTTGAAGGAGAACGCGTTGGGGGAGCCGATGTGCGGTTCTCCGAGCCGGCTGAAGAGGATCCGCAGCATCGCGTTGGCGTCGGTGGCGGTGCCGACGGTGGAGCGGGGGTCGGCGCCCATCCGCTCCTGGTCGACGAGGATCGCCGTCGTCAGCCCGTCGAGCACGTCGACGTCGGGCCGTGCCGGCGTCGGCATGAAGCCCTGCAGGAAGGCGCTGTAGGTCTCGTTGATCATCCGCTGCGACTCCGCGGCGATCGTCCCGAACACCAACGAGCTCTTGCCGGAGCCGGACACGCCCGTGAACACCGTCAGCCGTCGCTTCGGGATCTCGACGCAGACGTCCCTGAGGTTGTTCACGCGCGCGCCCTGCACGCGGATCAGGTCGTGGCTGTCGGCGGCGTGCAGCCCGGGCGCCGTGGACTCCGTCCTCGTCACCGTGCTCATCGCGTCTCCATCGGGGCTCATCGGTCCTGGAGCAGCCCGAGGACGTTGCCGTCGGGGTCGGTGACGGTGGCCACCAGGCGGCCGCCGCCGACGTCGCGCACGGGCTCCTTCACGGCGCCGCCCGCCGCGGTCACCTCGGCCAGCTTCGCCGCGATGTCCGGCACGTGCCAGTAGGCCACCGGCGAGGTCATGCCCTGCGGCCCTCCGCCCGGCACGAGGCCGATGTGCTGGCCCGCGGCCTCGAAGCCGACGTAGTAGGGGTCGTCGACCTGCGGCGGCACGCCGAGCAGGGCGGCGTACACCGCCTTCGCCGCCGCCAGGTCCGACACGGGATGCAGCACGGTCTTGATCCCCTGGGTGGAAGAGCCGGTCATCGTCACTCCTGAGGTCGTCGGTCGTCGTGCGTGAGGCCGCCCGCGTGAACGGTGGTGCGCATGGCCGTCGGGCGATGGCGCGAGCGCTGCGCCGCGGCGGGTCGGCCGGTCACCCGCGAAATCGTGCCACGCCGCGCCGTCGACTCCGTGATCCGGCCGGCGCGTGCGGGATGATGGCCGCGGCGGGCGCCGCCCCCGGGCGCGCGCCCCGCCGCACCGCCATCGACGCGAGGGGAGCGCGCCATGTGCCGAAACATCCGACCGTTGTTCAACTTCGCCCCGCCCGCCACCGACGACGAGGTGCGCGCCGCGGCCCTCCAGTACGTGCGGAAGATCAGCGGCTTCACCCGCCCGTCCCGGGCGAACGAGGAGGCGTTCGATCGCGCCGTCGAGGCCGTCGCCGGCATCTCCCGGCACCTCCTCGACGAGCTGACGACGGCGGCGCCCGCGAAGGACCGCGAGGTGCAGGCCGCGCGTGCGCGGGCCCGGGCGGCGCAGCGGCGCGAGAGGCTCGGCCACCCGGCCGCGTGACGCGGCGGCACGGGCACGGCACGAGGAGGACCGGCGACGGGTCACGCGATGCGGGCCGGCACCCGGTGCGCGCCGGCCGTGCTCGTCACCGCGCCCGACGTTTCCGGCAACGGCCTGGGGGCGACGAACCTCGGCGACCAGGTGGCGCCGTTCCTCACCGAGGCGACAGGAGCGTTCCCCGCCCTGCCGTAGGACCCGACGCATCCCCCTCGCGCACGGCGCGCCGACTACGGTAATTTCCGAATAGACGCGGCGACCGCGTCTCGCACAGCGCAATCCGTTCGGGGACGGAGGGCGATGACCGCTCGATGGGGACACGGGGCACGGGTCCGCCCGGCGGACCCCCCGGGGTGCGCAACTCGCCGGGAACGCCGATCACTTGCGGCGCGATCCCCCTTTACGGCCGGGCGTCCGCTTGCTCTCGTTGCGGTACCGGCAGTCGGCGCAGGCCCCGCGACTCGGATCCGGACATGAGAATCCCACCGCCTCCGGAAGGCTGATCCGGCACCGCCGTGGGCGTCTCGCGCCATCGTTCCGAACGGTTCCTCCGCGGCCTGTTCGAGACGGGGCATGCCGACCCGGCGATGCTGCTGTCGCCCGTGCGCGACGCCTGGGAGCGCGTCGACGACCTGCGGTTCGAGCTCGTCAACGACGGCGCCGCCGAATGGATCGGCCTTCCCGCCGGCCTCCTCGTCGGGCGGACGATGCGGCAGGTGTTCAGCCCGGAGGAGCTCTCCCCCCTCATGCCCGCCCTCCTTCGGGTGAGCGAGACCGGGGCCCCGTGGGAGGACCCCGACTTCCTCACCCCCGACGGCAGCCGGCGCCTGTCGATCCGGGCCGTCGCGGTGGAGGACCACGTCGGCCTGACCTTCCGCTTCGTGCCGCCCAGCCAGGACCCCGTCGCGGCGCACGGCGCCTCCGAGATCGAGGCGTTGCGCCGCGTCGCCGCCGCCGTCGGCGCGGGGCTCAGCAAGGACGAGGTGTTCCGCCTCGCCGGCGACGTGCTGGAGGACCTGTACGGCGCCGGCAACATCGCCCTCGCGCAGCTCGAGATCGGCTCCATCGCGGTCGTCGCCAGCACCCTCGACCCCCGCCCGTCGCTCGAGCCGGGGCCGATGCCGCTCGCCGAGGTGCTGCGCACCGGACGCAGCGTGCGGTGCGACGACCTCTCCGCCGTCGACGACCCCCTGGCCCGCGACTTCGTCCGCCGCGGCCTCGTCGCCGCCGTCGCCAGCCCGATCCGCATCGGCCGGCGCCAGTGGGGCGGCATCGCGTTCGCCGCGCCGCGCGCCGCGCCCCCCACCGCCGAGCTCACCCTCGAGACCCTCGGCGCCCTCATGGGCATCATGCTCCGCGACCTCGAGGCGCGCCGCCGCGACCCGACGCGCCGCACGACGGACAACCTCACCGGCCTCCCCGACCACGCCGCGTTCCGGGAGCGCCTCGCCGAGGAGTGGGAGACCGCCCTGCGCAACCGGCTCCCCCTCGCGCTCGCCGTGTTCGACATCGACCGCTTCGCCGACGTGAACGCCCGCGTCGGTCACCGGGAGGGCGACGCGGTCCTCGTGGAGATCGCCGACCGCCTGCGCGCGCTCGCCGGCGACCCCGACGACCTCGCCCGGATCGGCGGGGAGGAGTTCGCCTGGATCCTCCCGGGCCTCGACGTCGACGGCGCCCTGCAGATCGCCGGGCGGGTGCGGGAGGCCGTGTCCGGGACGCCGTTCGGGATCGCGGGGGAGATCACCGTGTCCGGCGGCGTGGCGGACATCGGCCAGGCGTCGCGCCCCACCGAGCTCCTGCGGCTCGCGGAGGGCGCCATGTCGTGGGCGAAGACTCACGGCCGGGACCTCGTGCTCGCCTACGACGCCACCGTCGTCGCGGCGTTCTCGGCCGCCGAGTGGGCGGAGCGGCTCGAGCGGGACAAGACCCTCGCCAGCATCGAGGCGCTCGCGCGGGTGGTCGACGCGAAGGACCACAACACCCACGAGCACTCGGAGCGGGTGGCGGGCACGGCGGGGGCGCTCGCCCGGGAGCTCGGCTGGGACGAGGAGCGCCTCCTCCTGTTGCGGGAGGTCGCGCGCGTGCACGACGTCGGCAAGATCGGGGTGCCGGACGAGATCCTCGCGAAGCCCACGCGGCTCACCCGCCGCGAGTACGAGCGGGTCCGCGGCCACGCCGAGCGCGGCGCGGACATCGTGAGCGGCGTCCTCACGCCCGAGCAGGTCTCCTGGGTGCGTCACCACCACGAGCGGTGGGACGGCACCGGCTACCCGGATGGCCTGACGGGGGAGGAGATCCCGGAGGGGGCCCGCATCCTCGCCCTCGTCGACGCGGTCGACGTGATGCTCGGCAACCGCCGCTACACGACCGGGCGGCCGCTCACCGACGTGCTGGAGGAGTGCCGTCGCTGCTCCGGAACCCAGTTCTGGCCGCGGGCGGTCGACGCCCTGATCCGCCTCTACGAGGAGCTCCCGCCCCCCTCGTAGCCTCTCCCGTTAGGCTCGTCCGGTGACGCCCGCCTCCCCCGCTCCCCGCCCGCGGCGCTCCTGCCACGCGGTGCCCGCGTCGAGCCCGCGGATGATCGAGAAGGCCCGGGACCTCGACGCCGACCTCGTGTTCCTCGACCTGGAGGACTCGGTCGCGCCGGACGCGAAGGGGGCGGCCCGGGAGGCGGTCGCGGAGGCCCTCGCCGCGGGCGGCTTCCGGTGCCCCACCCTCGCGGTGCGCGTCAACCCCGTCGACTCGCCGCACTGCCACCGGGACGTGGTGCGCGTCGTGGAGGCCGGCCGCGGCGGCCTCGACGTGATCATCCTGCCGAAGGTGGAGGACGCGAGCCACGTCACGTTCGCCGGCCATCTCCTCGCCGCCCTCGAGGCGGAGCTCGGCCTGCCGAAAGGCGCCATCGGCCTGGAGGCGCAGATCGAGACCGCCCGCGGAATGTGCGAGGTGGACCGCATCGCCGCCGCCTGCCCGGGACGCCTCGAGGCCCTCGTGTTCGGACCCGGCGACTACGCCGCCTCACTCGGCATGCCGCAGACCACGATCGGCGCGCAGGCGGAGGGCTACCCGGGCGACGTGTGGCACCACGCCCTGTCGCGCATGGTGGTCGCCGCCCGTGCGCACGGGCTGCAGGCGGTCGACGGGCCGTTCGCGGCGGTGCGCGACGCGGAGGGCCTTCGCGCGTCGGCGGAGCGGGCCCTCGCCCTGGGCCTCGACGGGAAGTGGAGCATCCACCCCGACCAGATCCCCGTCCTGAACGCGGTGTTCGGCGTGGCGCCCGGCGCCCTGGCGCACGCCGTGGCGGTGCGGGACGCGCTCGCCCGGGCGGCGGCGGAGGGGCGCGGCGCCGCGATGCTCGACGGGGAGATGATCGACGAGGCGACCCGCAAGATGGCGGAGGCCGTGGTGCGCCGCGCCCGCCTCGCCGGCATCCCCGTGCCGGACCCCGCCGCCTGACCGCGACGGACCGCGTCGGGGACGCGTCCCCGTCCACTACGATGCCCGCCGTCCACCGTCCGGAGGTCCGCCCCGTGCCGCACGCGCCCGCCCTCGACATCGTCGGGATCGGCAACGCCATCGTCGACGTCCTCGCCCACTCCGACGACGCGTTCCTGGAGGCGAACGGGCTGGTGAAGGGCATCATGCGCCTCGTCGACGAGGAGGAGGCGCACCGCATCTACGACGGGATGGGTCCCGGCGTGGAGTGCTCCGGCGGGTCCGCCGCGAACACGATGGCGGGAGCCGCCGCCCTCGGCGCCCGCGTCGCCTACATCGGGAAGGTGCGCGACGACGAGCTGGGGGAGATCTTCCGCCACGACATCCGCGCCCTGGGCGTCGGCTTCGACGTGCCCCCCGCCCCCGACGGGCGCACCACCGCCCGCTGCCTCGTCCTCGTCACGCCCGACGCGCACCGCACCATGTGCACGTTCCTCGGCGCCAGCGTCGAGCTGGGCCCCGCCGACGTCGACCCCGCCCTCGTCGCCTCCGCCGCGGTGACGTACCTCGAGGGCTACCTGTGGGACGCCCCGAACGCGCAGCAGGCGTTCCGGCGGGCGATGGACGTGGCGCGCGACGCCGGCCGCAAGATCGCGCTCACCCTCTCCGACCCGTTCTGCGTGGAGCGACACCGCGACGACTTCCTGCGGCTCGTGCGCGACGACGTCGACATCCTGTTCGCGAACGAGCACGAGATCGTGTCGCTGTACCAGGCGCAGGACTTCGACGCCGCCCTGCAGCACGTGCGCGGCGACTGCGACGTCGCCGTCCTGACCCGCTCCGAGAAGGGGTCGGTGGTGGTGTCCGGCGACGAGGTGCACATCGTCGAC
>JBFLWO010000037.1:0-10640 GCA_040757755.1 Actinomycetota bacterium | reverse complement strand
TGAGTATTGACCCCCGCAAGGACGCTCCGCTCGCCCCGCACCGCCGCGCTTCTCGCCGCCGCCGCCGTCATCGCCCCGGCCGCCACGTCCGCCGCGTCGGCCGAGACGAAGCTCACCGGTGACCCCGAGGGGGTGCAGCTCGCCCGCGACGTCGACGCCGCCTACGCCGGCGTGCCTGCGATCAGGTCGCGAGCCCTCCTGACGGGGAAGGGGATCCGGTTCCGCATCGCCACTGTCGACATCCTCGAGGGCGGCCTGGTGGTACGCGGATACGCCCGCGTCGTCGTCGACTCGGTGCTCGTCGAGACCGTCGACACACCCACCGGGGCCTTCGAGCGGAGGGGAGGGAAGGGGTGCTGGACGCGGACGGGCGAGGGCTCCGTCGGCGACACCGTGTTCACCCGCGATGGCGAGCGCTTCGACCGCCCGACGCAAGGCGACCCCGGCACCCTCGTTCTGACAGGCGGCACGGACAAGGGCGCCCGCGTGAGGGCGATCATCGCCGCCGACACGAAAACGCTGCTTCGCTTGACCGTCACCGACGCGGGGCTCACGCTCTCCGTGACCTACCGGACGCTCACCTCCACCCCCGCGATCCCCCGCATCACCCGGCGCTGCGAGCCGCCGAAGCGGCGCTCCGCCGCACGCCGTGCCGGGACCATCGGGCCCGGAGTTTGACGGTGCCCTGCTTTCTCAGGGTACTGTCAAACTCCGTGAAACTCTGGGCGTCTCGCCCGACGCCGCAGCGGGCCGAGCAGCCCTGCGAGGAACGCCGGGAAACGGCGTACGGACGCCGTTTCCGGACGCACGCGAAGGCTCTAGAAGAGCTGGTTCTGCCCCGCGAAGATGTCGCTGACCGACTCGTCGCAGAACACGTTGTGGATCGTGTCGGCGAGGATCCGGTCGACGGACACGACCTTGATCAGGTCCTGCGGCGCGGCGGGCCGCAGCGGCACCGTGTCGGTCACCACGACCTCCTCGATGACGGACCCGGCGAGCCGCTCGTAGGCGCGGTCGGAGAACAGGCCGTGCGTCGCGGCGGCCAGCACCCGCGTCGCCCCCTTCTCCTTCACGACCCGCGCCCCCTCGCAGAGGGTGCCGGCCGTGTCGATCATGTCGTCGATCAGGATCGCGGAGCAGCCGTCCACCTCGCCGATCAGGAACGTGATCTCCGCGAGGTTGTGGTCCGGGCGCTGCTTCGCCAGCACCGCGAGGCGCGCCCCCAGCTCCTCCGCCAGGTGGTTCGCCAGCTTCGCGCGGCCCGCGTCCGGCGACACCACCACCAGGCGCTCCAGGTCGCCGCGCTCGATGCGGTGGCGGAAGTGCTCCACGAGCAGCGGCACCGCCGTCATGTGGTCCACCGGCACCCGGAAGAACCCCTGGATCTGGCCGGCGTGCAGGTCCATCGTGAGGACCCGGTCCACGCCCGCCGCCTGCAGCAGCTCCGCCACCAGCTTCGCGGTGATCGGCTCACGCGGCCGCGACTTCTTGTCCTGACGCGAGTAGCCGTACCACGGCATCACCGCGGTGATGCGGTGCGCGGAGGCGAGCTTCGCCGCGTCCACCATGATGAGGAGCTCCATCAGGGCGTCGTTCACGGAGCCGGAGGTGGACTGCACCAGGAATACGTCCGCGCCGCGGATCGAGTCCTCGAACCGGCAGTAGATCTCGCCGTTCGCGAACGTCTTCAGCGTCACCTCGCCCAGCTCGATGCCGAGCTGCGACGCGATCCGCTCCCCCAGGACCTGGCTGTGCCGGCCCGCGAACACCATGAGCCGCTTCGAATCGTCGCGGTCGATGGTCTTTCCCACTGGCGCTCCGTTCCCGATGTTGCGTGTTGAGCCGGGGGGCGGTCGCCCCCGGCGAGCCGGGACCGCGCGGTCGTCACGACCGGCGCGCCCCGGACGGGCCCCTTAGCCCTGCTCCTCCTTCGCGGCGCGGCGCTCCGCCCACCCCTCGATGTTGCGCTGGCGGGCGCGGGCGATGCCGAGCCCCCCGTCGGGGACGTCCTCGGTGATGATCGACCCCGCCGCCGTCCACGCCCCGTCGCCGATCCGGACGGGGGCGACGAGCACGCAGTCGCAGCTCGTGAACGCCTTGTCGCCGATCACGGTGCGGTGCTTGTGGGCGCCGTCGTAGTTCGCCGTGATGTTGCCGGCCCCGATGTTGCTGCCGCTCCCCACCGTCGCGTCGCCGAGGTAGGAGAGGTGCGGCACCTTCGTGCCCTCGCCGAGCTCCGTGTTCTTCAGCTCTACGTAGGTACCCACTTTCACCCCGTCCGCAAGCCGCGTGTCGGGACGCAGGTAGGCGAACGGGCCGATCTGGCAGCGCGCCCCCACCCGGGAGCGGATCATGTGGGCGGACACCGCGTAGGTGCCGTCGCCGATCACCGTGTCGGTGGCGACGACGTCCGGCCCGATGGTGCAGCCGCGCCCCACGGTGGTGGCGCCCCGCAGGAACGTGCCGGGAAGGAGGGTGGTGTCCTCCCCCACCTCGACGCCCGCGTCGACGTACACGCGCGCCGGGTCCGGCATCGACACCCCGGCGAGCATCAGGTCGCGCCGCAGCCTCTCCTGCGCCACCGCCTCGCACTCGGCCAGCTCCACGCGCGTGTTCACGCCCGTCACCTCGCGCACGTCCCCGGCGATCACCGCCCCCACCGGCCCGTCGAGGAGCTCCACGACGTCGGTGAGGTACAGCTCGCCCTGGGCGTTGTGGGTGCCCAGCCGGCCGATCGCCGCCGCCAGCGCGGCCCGGTCGAACGCATAGAGGCCGGCGTTGAACTCGCCGACGGCGAGCTCCTCGGGGGACGCGTCGCGCGCCTCGACGATGCGGGTGACGAAGCCGTCGCCGTTGCGCAGCACCCGCCCGTACGCGCCGGCGTCGTCGAGGACGCCCGTGACGAGGGTGGCGTGGTGGCCGCCCTCGGTGTGGGCGGTGACGAGGCGGGACAGAAGCTCACGGGTGAGAAGCGGCGTGTCGCCGCAGGCGACGACCACCGTGTCGCACGCGGGGTCCAGGGAGGCGAGGCCCACGCGGGCCGCGTCGCCGGTGCCGAGGCGCTCCTCCTGCACCGCCACGGCGACGCCGTCCGGCAGGGCGTCGCGCACGGCGTCGGCCCCGTTGCCCACCACCACGACGGTGTGTCCCGCCCCGGCGCCGCGCAGCGCGTCGAGGACCCACGCCACCAGGGGCCGGCCCGCGACGGCGTGCAGCACCTTCGGCAGCGCGGAGCGCATGCGGGTTCCCTCGCCCGCGGCGAGGACGACGGCGCCGACGCTCATGCGGTGATGGGGGGCGAGGAGGGGATCAGTGTCCTGGTTGGGGCGGGAGGATTCGAACCCCCGATCGCGGGACCAAAACCCGCTGCCTTACCGCTTGGCTACGCCCCAGGGGTCCGTTCCGGGTCGGCGGGAGTATAGGCGACCCGGCCGCGCGGCCCGGCGCACCGCCCCCGGGCGCCCGCCGAGCGCGCAGGTAGTCTCCCGCCGATGACGACCCTCGCCCGTTCCGCCACCCCCTCCGCCGCCACCGCCGGCCTCCTGCTCATCGCCCTCGCCGGGGCGTGCCTGGCGGGCACCGCGACCGGCGACATCGCCGCCCTCGACACGGCCCTCGGGTCGATCCGGGTCACGGGCAGCGGGCCGCTCGCCTTCATCGGCGTCCTCATGCTGGGGCTCGCCCTGGTCGCGGCACGCCGCCGCGACGCGCGCCTCACCCTGCTCACCGTCACGGTCGGCGCGTTCGGCGCCGCCGTCGGGGCGCTGCTCGCGATCGCCGCCCCCACCGACGAGATCTTCGCCCCGTTCGGCACCCCCGACTACCGCAGCGGCGGCTACTTCGCGATCGCCGCGTTCCTCACGGGGGCCGCCGGCTCCGCTCTCGCCGCCGCCACGTTCCCGTGGGCCGTGCAGCCGCGGGAGGGCCGTCACCCCGCCGGGCCCGCCGCGATCGCCATCGCCCTCGTCTCCCTCATCATCCCGTTCCTCGGGATCCTCGCGATCGGCCTCGGCCGGCTCGCCCGGGCCACGGCCGCGGCCGGCGGGGGACGCGACCGCAACGGCAACGTCGGCATCGCGCTCGGCGCGGTCACCGCGACCCTGTGGACCGCCGGCGGCCTCGTCGGCGTCATCCTCGGCCTCACGCACAACCTCTGACAGACCCCTGGTGCCCTGCGCCTGAGGTTGGTGGGGGGTTCGCAGGGCGCGCGTCGCGATCCGGCAGTGCGCGCCCGTCCCCGCGGATCGACGGGGACACCTTCACGGACGCACCTCCACGCCCGATCCGACTCGGACGTCGCTGACCGGCACCTGCGCACGATCGCGATGCGGACTTTCGAGTCGAGACCCTAAGAGGCGGCCTCCGCGGGCGCGGGGAGCGCCTCGTCGAGGAACTGGGCGACGAGGGCGGCGACGTCCTCGCCGTGACCGCGCAGGTAGTGGTCGGCGCCGGGGACCCGCTCCACCCGCCCGCCGCCCATCGCGGCGAGAAGCCGCGCCACCTCGTCCGGCGGGGTGAGGTGGTCCTCTTCCGCCGCCACCGCCAGCGCCGGGCGGCCGCGCAGCGCATCCCGCGGCATCGGGATGCCGCCGAGGGACGCGCCGGGACACACCAGCGCCACCGCGCCGACCCGGTCGTCCCGCGCCGCCTCGTGCGCCGCGACCCACGCGCCGAACGAGTAGCCGGCCACGCCGATCGGCGCCCCCGGCGGCAGCCGCTCCGCGAGCGCGTCGACGGCGGCGGCCGCGTCGTCCCACGCCTGCGGTCCCACCGCGTCGCCCCCGCCGCTGTCCCCCACGCCGCGGAAGTCGAACCGCAGCACCAGGAACCCGCGGGCGGCGCACGCGTCGGCGATCAGCCGCACCACCGCCGCGTCCTTCGTCCCCCCGTGGTGCGGGTGGGGGTGGCACACGACGACGCCGCGGCCCGCGCCCTCCGCCCCGTCGAGGGCGGCGGACAGGCGCGGACCGCCCGGCACGTCGATCTGCAGGGTCTAGCCCTCCTCGATGGTCACGGACACGAGGCGCTGCTCCTCCACCGGCCGGTCGCCCCGCGCGGTGCGGGTCGTGCCGATCGAGTCCACCACCTCCTGCCCCGCCACCACGCGCCCGAAGTTCGTGTGGTGACCGTCGAGCCACGGGGTGGACGCGGCCGTGACGATGAAGAACTGGCTGCCGTTCGTGTTCGGCCCCGCGTTCGCCATCGCCAGGGAGCCGCGCACCAGCTTGTGGTCGTTGAACTCGTCGGCGAACTGGTAGCCGGGGCCGCCGGTGCCCATCCCCAGCGGGCAGCCGCCCTGGATCATGAAGTCCGCGATCACGCGGTGGAAGATCGTGCCGTCGTAGAACCCCTGCCGTGCGAGGCCGACGAAGTTCCCGACGGTCTGCGGCGACTCGGCCGCGAAAAGCTCGCAGCGGATCTCACCGGCCGACGTCTGCAGCACCGCGGTGTACGGCACGTTCGGGTCGGCGGGGGGCGGAAGCTCGGGCATACGGGTCCTTTCTCCGGTGACCCGTGGAGACTAGCCCCCCGCCGCCGCCCGGCCGAGGATGACGACGTCGACGACGACCGGCCACTCCCGGTCGTGCGTCTCGCCGTTCTCGATGTTCACCATCTCGACGGTCTCGGACCGGCAGTCGATCCGCACCCGCATCCCCTCGTCGAGGACGCCCGGGCTGAGGCGCGACGCCAGCTCCCCCCGCACCTCGAACGTGTTCAACGCGAGAAGCTCGTCGGTGTCGAGGGTGAGGAGGACCACGTCCCCGCCGTACCGGTCCACGTGGCGGTACAGGAGGGTCACCTCCCCGCTGATCGACCTCATCTCGCGCACGCGCCGACTCTATCCTGCGCCCCAATGCCGCCGACCGCACCCGCCCCGCCGAGCTACCACCTGATCGGCCCGCCCGACCTGCTGCACGACCTGATGCTCGACTTCGAGGAGATCGGCTGGACGGTCACGGTCGTCCGGTGGCAGGCGGTGATCACCGCCTGCCCGGAGGACGCGTCGTCCCCCGCCCCGGAGTGGCCGGCGGAGGTGACCCTGGCCGGCACGTCGCGCGACGGCCACGACGCCGCGTGCCGGGCGTTCTTCATCGCCCCCTGACGCGCCCGCCGCCGCCCGGCGGCCCCGGGCGCACCCCGCCGCGCTACGCCTCCCCCGGCGCGGGCTCGGGGACGCCGCCGCGCCGCCGCCCGGCCACCGCCGCCACGGCCCGCAGCAGCACGGGGGCGAGGGCGAGGGCGCAGATGTCGAACAGGACGTACCCGGACGCCGCGCCGCTCGGCGGGTTCCCGTCGGGGATGCCGACGCCCGGCACCTCCTCCGCCCACCGCCACGTCCCGATCGCCGTCCCGTAGATCTCGAGGAACGCGACGGCCAGGAACACCCCCGCGTACACGGCGGGGGCGCGGCCACGCCACAGGAACACGGCGAGCACCACGGCCCCCATCGCCCCGGCCACGTCCAGGCGCGGCAGCACCGTGAGCCCGAGAAGCGCCCAGCCCAGCACCAGCGCCGCCGCCGCGGCGACGAACGCGCGCCGGTGGCGCCGCGCCGGCCCGAGCTCGCTGATCCCCACCCCCGACAGGTACACCAGGCCGTGCCCCGGCGGCACGAACAGCGGCAGGTTGCCGAGGCGGTACCCGTACACGCCCCAGATGATCGAGCCGATGATCTCCGCGCACGTCGCCACCGCCACCACCACCGCCACCTGCGCGCGCCGCTCCGGCGTCTGGTAGCGGCACACCGTCAGCAGGATCACCCAGGCGCACAGGGCGAGGACGAGCTGCAGGCCGATGCCGACGAGGCTGTCGAGCCACAGGCCGGTCAGCGTGACCGCCCCCATCGTGGGGACGAACAGGCGCGGCGTCGTGACCACGCGACGCAGGAACGCGTCCAGCCGTCGCGGCGCGGGGGCTCCCGCGGCCGCGGCGGTCACCACCACGCCGCGAG
This sequence comes from Actinomycetota bacterium, assembly GCA_040757755.1. Classification (GTDB taxonomy): domain Bacteria; phylum Actinomycetota; class Thermoleophilia; order Miltoncostaeales; family Miltoncostaeaceae; genus JBFLWO01. Next base: position 3,688 of record JBFLWO010000037.1, on the reverse strand, counting down.
GAGTCGGACCGACATTCACCGAAATGGTACGTGTCGCGGTGGTCCGACGACCCAGGGGGGCCTAACCTTCACCCAATGGCGACGCGCGCGCATTTCCAGAACGCGATCGAGGGGTTCCGCACCGGGCTCGTCGGGATGGCGAGCCTCGCCCTCGCCCAGGTCGAGCACGCCGTCGCCGCCTGGGAGGACCTCGACGCCGCGGCCGCGGCGGAGGTGATCGCCGGCGACGAGCAGGTCGACGACCTGTGCCTCGAGCTCGACCAGCGCATCTTCACGATCCAGGTCCTGGAGGCCCCGGTCGCCCGCGACATGCGGCTCCTGCACGTCGGGCTCATCGCGGTGATCGCCCTCGAGCGCGTCGGCGACCTCGCCGTGTCGATCGCGAACCTCGCCACCGAGGTGCCGCGCGAGGGGGCGGTGCCGGAGGTGCAGTCGGTGGTCCGGCGGATGAGCGCCCGCGCCGTCGACGCCCTCGCCGAGTCCGTCCAGGCGATCGCCCGCACCGACGTCGAGCTCGCCGCCCGCACGATCACCGACGCGAAGAGCGCCCAGCAGCTCATGGCGGAGGTGCTCGCCGCGGTGTCCCGCGCCCCGGACTCCACCGAGACGCGGATGTGGGCGACGGCCGCCGTCCTCGTCGCCCGCCACCTCGACCGCGTCGCGAACAACGCCGCCGAGCTCGCCGGGCGCGTGCGGTTCCTCGCCACCGGCGAGACGTACGAGCGGCACCCGCAGGCCGAGGCCCCGGGCTCACCGCCCGCGGCCTGACGCCGCCCGGCGCCGGGGTTTCTCAGGCTCTCCGCCCGGGACGTGAACCCTCGGGTCGAGCCTTAGTGTCCGACTCCTGAGGGGTTCGTCGGGGGTTCGCAGAGCGCGCGTTGCGACCCAGCAGTGCGCGCCCGTCGCCGCAGATCGACAGGAACCCCCTGCTCGGACACAACCGCCACGCACCACCCACTCGAAAGTCGCTCTTACCGGCGACCCGCCCGGAATCGCGATGCGGACTTTCGAGCGGAGAAGCTACTCGGGCTCGCCGTCCTCCTGCGGGTCGTCGCCTGCCTCGGCCTCGGCGGGCGCCGCCTCGACGGCCTGTACCTGAAGCGCCTTCTCCTGGCGCTCCATCTCGTCGAGCCGGTCGAGGAAGTCGAGTCCCCCGTCCGCACGGAGTGTCCGGATGCTGGTCCGGCGCTCTCGCTTCGCCTTGGCCATGCGCAACCTCCCGGTGGTCTCAGGAAAGTGTACCGGCCGCGGGGGGCGGGTGATCACCGCGGGCCAGCGCGCGAACAAGAGGCACGTTCGGGGCGGGGAAGTCGAGGGTGGCGAGATCCCCCCGCCGCACCCAGCGGATCTGGGCGCACTCCAGGGGGCGGGGCCGGCCCCCGCCGGGGTAGGCGGCCCGGTAGAAGCGGATCTCCCGCACCCCGTCACGCACCGTGTGCAGCAGGGCCCCCGGCCGCACCTCGATGCCGATCTCCTCGCGCAGCTCGCGGCGCAGGGCCTGCGCGTCGCTCTCCCCCACCTCGCGCTTGCCGCCGGGGAACTCCCACAGCCCGTCGAGGGAGCCGCCGCACCGCTGCCCCAGCAGGATGCGCCCGCCGCGCTCCACCACGGCCGCGACCACCACGATCCGCGGCGGGCCGCTCATTCGGCGGGCACGAGACGCCTGCCGCGGCGGCGCGCCAACCCGTCGGCGAGGAGGGTGGCGGCGGCGTCCGGGTCCCGCTCCACCTCCACCGCGCCGCGCTCCGCGAGGGCCCGCAGCAGCACGCCGCGGCGCTGACGCATCGACCCCTCGTACCGCGCCTGCCGCCGCCGCGGCGGGTCCGCCGCCGCGGGGTCGCCGGAGTCGGCGGCGGGGCACCCCGCCCGCACGGGGCAGCCGGCGTCGCAGCGCGGCGCCCGGGCGGCGCACCACAGCCGACCCAGGTCCATCAGGGCCTGGCCGACGTCCCACCCGGCGCCCGCCGGCGTGCCCGGCCAGCCGCCGGGGAAGCGCCGCGCCAGCACCCGCGCCACGTTCGTGTCGACCGGCAGCACCGCCTCGCCGTCGGCGAAGCAGCGGATCGCGGCCGCCGTGTACGGCCCCACGCCGGGAAGGTCCGTGAGCCGGCCGGGCTCCGGCCACCCCTCCTCGGCGATCCGCCGCGCCGCCAGGTGCAGGTTCCGCGCCCGCCGCGGGTAGCCGAGCCCCTGCCATGCGGCGAGCACGTCCCCCAGGCGGGCGCCGGCGAGCGCCTGGGCCGTGGGCCACCGCTCCATCCACCGCTCGTAGTACGGCAGCACGCGGGCGACCGGGGTGGCCTGCAGCTGCGTCTCGGCGACGAGCACGGCGTAGCGGTCGCGGGTGCGCCGCCACGGCAGGTCCGCCCCGTCCGCCCGGAACCACCCGATGAGCCGGTCCACCGCCTGCGCACCCAGGGCCGGGACGCTACGCGACGGGGGGCGGCGACCACACGGGACGCCGCTCGAGCCGCCCGCCGCGGCGCTCCCACCGCACGAGAAGCGGGGCGTGGGCCGTCTGCCGGCCCCGGCCGTCCACCGCGAACGGGCCCAGGAACGTGCGGGTGCGAAGCGCCCGGGCCGCGTCCCACAGGGCGTCCGGGCCCGGGCCGGCGGCCCGCGCCTGCGCCTCGCCGGCGACGAGCCCGGCGGCGAGGGCCTGGGCGGCGGGGTAGTCCGCCCCCTGCGGCAGGGGCACCGGCGGCGGCGGGCCGCCCGGCCACCACTGCGCCGGGCCGAACCACCCCTCCACCGCGTCTCCCAGGACGTCGGCGGCCAGGGTGACGCCGCACACCACGAGGCCCACCGCGACGTCGCGGCCGCGAAGCGCCCGGCCCAGGGCGAGGTCGTCCTCGATGCGCCCGCACCCCACCACCGCCGCGGCGCCCGCCGCGAGGGCCTCGTCCGCGCGCCGCGCCGCCGTCAGCTGGTCGAACCCGGCGACGAGGAGCGGCCTGTTCCCCGCCGCGGCCAGCGACGCCACCGCCCCCGCCGCCGTGGCCCGCCCGAACCCCGACTCGGCGTGCAGCACCGCGACCGCCCCGAGGGGCACCCCGGAGGCGGCGAGGACGTCGGCGAGGCCCGCCCAGTAGCGCTCCGCCGGCCCCAGGACGGACACGACGCGCGCGTCCCCCGGCTCCTGTACCGCCCCGCCGTGGTTGAACAGCACGTCCGGCCGCCCCGCCAGGGCCTCCACCGCCGCCACCAGCGGCCCCGACCCGTACGGGCCGAACAGGAGGTCCGCCGACCCCGCCAGGCGCCGGTACGCGCGGCGCGTCCCCTCCGCCCCGCTGCCGGCATCCTCGATCCGCAGCGCCACCCCCGCGGACCGCGCCCAGGCGGCGAGCCCGCCCGCCGCCTGGCGGCCCGGCACCGCGTACCGCCCGGTCAGGGCGAGGGCCGCGGCCGCCCGCGGCGGCGCGTCAGGCCGCCTCGTCCTCCGCCTCCTCCGCGGCGTGCGCCCGAAGCTCGTGCGCCGCCACCCACTCCACCCCGCGCTGCACCGCCGCGAGCACGTCGTCGTCGCGCGCCCCCGCCGGCACCTCGACGAGCGCGGGACGCCCGCGGCGCGCCGCGATGCGCTCCGCCACGATCAGCACCTCCGGCACGGACTGCGGCGGCACCGTCCCCCCCGGGGCCCGCCGCAGGGTCCGCAGCCCGGCCGCGACGAGGGACGCGCCACCCGCGA
>JBFLWO010000036.1:0-10731 GCA_040757755.1 Actinomycetota bacterium | reverse complement strand
GGCCGCGGCCGGAGCGGCGGGCGCGAGGTCAGCCGCGCGGCGCGGCGGTCTGCCCGTCGGCGGCGAGGGCGGCGAGGGCGGCGACGGCGTCGGGGAAGAACTGGGTTCCGGCGTGGCGCCGGATCTCCGCCAGCGCGTCGTCGACCGGCATCGGCGCGCGGTAGGGGCGCCCGGCGGTCATGGCGTCCCACGCGTCGGCCACGGCCAGGATGCGGGCACCGTCGGGGATCTCCTCCCCGGCGAGCCCCTCCGGGTAACCGCCCCCGTCGGGGCGCTCGTGGTGCGCGCGCACCCACGACGCCTGCTCGGCGGAGAGGACGTCCGCCACGATCTGCCCGCCGAGCGGCGCGTGCGACCGCACCTGCGCGTGTTCCGCCTCGGTGAGGGGCCCGGGCGTGAGGAGGATGGCGTCGGGCGTGCCGATCAGCCCGACGTCGTAGACGAGGGCGGCTTCGTGCAGGGCGGAGCGGCGCTCCGGCGGCCACCCCAGCGCGCCGGCGAGGGCGACGGCGGTCTCGGCCACGCGGTCGGAGCGCCCGTGGGTGGAGGGGTGCTTGGCGTCGACGGCACGGGCGAGGATGCGGATCGCGTGCATCGCCCGCTGGTGCTGCACCGTGCCGGCGCTGCTGCGGGGCGCGGGCGCGCCGACGACCTCGGGGGTGTAGCGCACCACCATGTCGCGGCCGTGGGCCTTCGCCCAGTAGAGGGCGCCGTCGGCGCGCCGGTAGAGCCCGGCGGCGTCGGTCGCCCGGCTGAGGTCGCACACGCCGGCGGACACGGTGAGCGTCCCGGCGGCCGGGAACGGCGTCGCCGCCATGATCTCGCGTGCCCGGTCCGCCGCCCGCCACGCCTCCATGTCGTCGGCCTCCGGGATGATCCAGGCGAACTCCTCGCCGCCGACGCGGGCGACGACCTCCCCGGTGCGGGCCTGGCCGGCGAGGCGGCGCGCGGCCTCCGCGAGCACCTCGTCGCCCACCTGGTGGCCGTGTGTGTCGTTCACGTGCTTGAAGTGGTCGAGGTCGAAGATGACGAGGGAGAGGGCGTGCCCGCCGCGCCTGGCCCGGGCGACCTCCCCGGCGAGGCGCTCCTGGAAGGTGCGGTGGTTCAGGAGCCCGGTGAGCGTGTCGCGGGAGGCGAGCGCCTCGAGCCGCCGGTGGCTTCTCTCCAGCTCGTCGGCCATCTCGTCGAAGTCTCCGGCGAGGGCGCCGATCTCGTCGTTGCGGCGCCAGGCGAGCCGCGTGTCGAGGTGCCCGCCGCGGATGCGCCGCGTGGCCTCCTGCATGCGGGTGAGGGGCCGGAACACTGCGCGGCTCAGGAGGAGGATGACGATGAGGGACAGGCCGACGGCGGTGACGGCGGCCCGCACCACCATGCTCCGCTCGCGCGCGGCGAGGCCCGCGTCGTGTGGGGTGAGGTCGACGTACATGGCGAGCGCGGCGACCGGCGCGCCGCCCTCTCTGGCGGTGAGCGGGTAGCCGATCTCCGCGAGGTGCATGCCGTGCTCTGTCTTGTCTTCGTACGCGTAGCGACCCGTGAGGATGGGGCGCGTGTCGTGGTCGTCGACGGGGGCGGTGAGCTGCCCCGGATCGGTGGAGGCGACCCGCATGCCGCGCCCGTCGCGGAGCGCGTAGATGGAGGCGCGGTGGACGTGCGGGTGGAGCCGCAGGAGGCGGTCGAGCACCGCCTGGAGCGTCGCGGGGCGCCGGAGGGCGTCACCGGTGAAGTCGGCGGAGAAGCCCCGGGCGATCGCGAGCGTCTCCGCCTGCGCGGCCTCCTGGTGGGCGGACCGCAGCTCACCGGTGGAATGCCAGGTCTCGAGGGCCGCGAGCACCACGATCGCGAGGACCACGGCGGTCGCGAGGCGCGTGCGGAGCGAACCCGCGACTCGGCGTACGGTGCTTCCCAAGACCCGCTCTCGGTCGGGAGGCCGGTGCGCCTCCACGCCTCCCCATCGGCGCGGGAAGCCGGGTCCTTACGCCTTCGGGGCGCGACTTTCAGGCGCCGCGCGGCGCGCGAGGGCCGCCGGCCACGATGGAGAGGAACCTCCCGCGGGCATGAAAAAAGCCCTGATTTCCAGGGCTTTCATGTGACGCGCCAGAGAGGACTCGAACCTCTGACCTTCGGTTTCGTAGACCGACGCTCTATCCGACTGAGCTACTGGCGCCCGACGCCGTGAGGCGACCGAGGGACCTTACCAAACCCGCCCAGTCCCGCCCCGGCCGGCGGCGGCGTTCCTCGGCCGGGGGGAGGGAAGGCGGCCCCTACACTGGGTCCGCCGTGGCCGCATCCACCCCCCAGCCCACCGGTGCCGCGCCGCCCGGCGGCGTCCCGCCCGCCCGTCCCCGCACCCCGGCGGGGCGCGCCCGGGCCGTCGCGCACGGCCTCGCGGAGCTCTACCCCGAGATCGTCGTGCCCCTCCACCACGGCACGGCGTTCCAGCTTCTCGTCGCCACGATCCTGTCCGCCCAGTGCACCGACGCGATGGTGAACCAGGTCACCCCCGCCCTGTTCGCCCGGTTCCCCGACGCCCCCGCGATGGCGGCCGCGGACCCCGCGGAGGTGGAGGACCTCATCCGCCGCACCGGCTTCTTCCGCGCCAAGACCCGCGCGCTCCTCGGCATGGCCCAGGCGCTCGTCGACCGGTTCGGCGGCGAGGTCCCGGGGCGGATGGTGGACCTCGTCACCCTCCCCGGCGTCGGCCGGAAGACCGCGAACGTCATCCTCGGCCACTGGTTCGGCGTGCCCGGCGTCGTCGTCGACACGCACGTGCTGCGGCTCGCCCGCCGCCTGGGACTCACCGGTGAGGACGACCCGGAGCGGGTGGAGCGGGACCTGATGCGCCTGTGGCGCCGCCGCGACTGGAGTGCCGCGAGCATGCGGCTCATCTACCACGGGCGGCGCGTGTGCGTGGCGCGCCGGCCCCGCTGCGAGGAGTGCCCGTTCGCCGGGTTCTGCCCGGCGTCGCGCCTGCGGTGATCCGGGCCCGCCGGCCGGGCGCGCTGGCGCCGCGGGCCGGGCGGGGTGGAGCGGAGAGGGAGGGATTCGAACCCTCGAACCAGGGTGTACCCCGGTTAACCGCTTAGCAGGCGGCTGCCTTCAGCCACTCGGCCACCTCTCCACGGGACGCCGTATCGTAGCGGCGGGAGCGGGTCTTCACATCCCGGGCGCGGGGGCCGATGTCACCCCTGGTGCGTACCCGCCTCGTCGTCGTCGCCCTCGTGCTCGTGCCGACGGTCCTCGCGACCGCCGTCATCCTGGCCTGGACGGGGTGGTCGGGGGCGCGCGACCACCGGGAGCTCGGCCGCCTCGCCGCCCAGGTGGGGCAGGAGCGCGCGATCACGGAGGCGGTGTCGCGCCTGTCGCAGGAGATCGGGTTCGCGGTGGTGGTGGGGCGCGTCCCCGACCGCCGCCTGCCGGAGGTGCTCGGCCCGTACGCCCGGTCGGGGCGGAGCCTGGCGGGGTCGAGTGACGCGATGCGGGCGATCATGGGGCAGGCGGACCGGCTGGGCGCCGCCGCGCTGACGCGGCTCGAGGCGTCGGGCTTCCCGGTCACGCCGGCGATCCGGCGGGCGCTCGCGCCGATGACGGCGGGGGAGCGGCGTGCGGTGGCGGCGGGGCGGGCCGCCGGCGTACTCCCGTGGGGCGTGTACGGCGACGCCCTCACCACCCTGCAGGCGGGGGTGGCGGACGCGCAGTCGCAGGGGCGCGCCGCGATCGACGAGCTGGTGCGCCGGTCGCAGGAGCCGCCGCTGTGGCGCCAGCCGCATTTCGTGGCGCTCGCGTTCGGGCTCCTGGCGCTGGCGGCGTTGGCGGCGTCGGCGGCGGGGTGGCTGGTGAGCCGCCGCGTGCACCGGGCGGAGGGGGAGCGGGACCGGGAGCGGGGCCGGGCCGAGGCGTTGGAGCGGCGCAACGAGCGTCTGCGCCACGCGGTGGGGGCGAGCCGGCGTCTGGCGGCCGGCGCGGACCTGGCGTCGGTGACGCGGGCCGTGGCGGACGAGACCCGCGACCTCTTGGGCGCCCACACCGCCGCCGTGTTCCTCCTCGACGACGACGGCGACGCCGCGGCGCCGGTGGCGTGCTCCGGCGCGCTGGAGGCGGGGACGGTGCCCGCCCACGCGGGGGTGCTGGGCCGGGCGATGGACAGCGCGCTTCCGTCCCGCGCCGTGACGGTCGACGACCCCGCCTTCCCGGCGGCGGGTGGCCCGGTGGCGGTGCTCGCCGCCCCCCTCGTCGCGGGACGCCGCGTGACCGGGGCGATCGTCGTCGCCACCCCCGCCGGGGACCTGGCGGACGACGAGGACCAGGCGCTCCTGCAGCTCGTCGCCCTGCCGGCGGCGACGGCGATCGAGGCGGCCCGGGCGCACGACTCCGCGGCGCGCCTCGCCCACACCGACGCCCTGACGGGGGTGGCGAACCGCCGCCGCCTCGACGGGGACCTGGAGGAGCTCGCCGGCGCCGGCGACGAGCCCGTCGCGTTCCTCATGATCGACGTCGACCATTTCAAGCGGTACAACGACACGCACGGGCACCCCGCGGGGGACGTGCTGCTGCGGACGGTCGCCGACCTGGTGCGCGGCAGCGTGCGTGAGGGGGACGTGGTGTACCGCTTCGGCGGGGAGGAGTTCGCGGTGCTCCTGCCGGGGGCGGGCGACGACGCGGCGCGGGCGGTGGCGGGGCGGATCCGCGACGCGGTCGCCGCGCACGACTTCCCCGGCGGCGTGACCCAGCCGGGCGGCCGCGTCACGGTGTCGGTCGGGGGGACCCGCAGCGCGCGCGGCGGCGACCCCGCCGCCCTCGTCGGCGCCGCCGACGGGGCGCTGTACGAGGCGAAGCGCGCCGGCCGCGACCGCGTCGTGTTCGCCGCCTGACCCGGCGTCGCGCGGCGGGCTAACCTCCGGCGCGTCGCGGAGGGGTGGCAGAGCGGTCGAATGCGGCGGTCTTGAAAACCGCTGGGCGGGTCACTCCGCCCCGTGGGTTCGAATCCCACCCCCTCCGTTGGAGCCTCCGGCGGCGCCGGGGCGGGCGTCCCGAGGCGGGACCTACCGGCGTCCCGTGACCGTCTTGTCGCCGCTGAAGACCGCGCCCGTGTCGCGCCGCGGCGTCACCCGCACCATGCCGTCGCGGCCGCAGGAGAGGTTCAGGTACTCGGCCGGGTAGCGGTCGAGCCCGAGCCTGCGGTCGCGCCGGTTGACGCGCGCGTACGTCCCGGTGCGTCCCGTGAAGTGCGTCGGGTTGTAGACGATCTTGCTGTCCACGTGCGCCGTGCGGTCCCGCACCCCGACGACGAACTGCAGGCACGCCCCCTTCGCCTCGATCTGGTGGATGCGGTGGAGCGTGCGGAGCGGGATCGCGAGCAGGCCGGCGCTCTCGCCGACCAGGAGGAGGGGGTTGGCCCGCCCCGCCGTCGCGTGGGCGTCGCGCACGAAGTCGGAGACCACGTACTCGACGAGCTCCCAGCGGCTCGGGAGGTGGGGGAGCCGGTCGCCGATCCACTTCTCGAGGGTTTCCGAGTTCGGGTCGACCTCCTTCGCCGCGCGTGCCGCGACCCCCAGGACCTCGACGAAGGCGTCGGTGACGTTCCCCTTGGAGTTGTAGGCCATCTTCACCAGCTGCCGGGCCATGCGGTTGGAGACGAGGTAGACGCATGCGCGGCGACCCTTGCGCACGAACCCGCGCTCACCCGACACGCTGTAGAACGTGAACTTGGCGGTGCCGCAGGTCGAGGCGACGTCGAACCCCCCGGACGGCTCCGGCTCGGCCCTGGGGTCGGGCTCGGCGTTGCCGCCGGACACCGCCCGCTCGCAGTCGCGGGCCACGATGTCGTTCGGTCCGGGCTCGACGACGTCGTTGCCGGGGCCGCACACGATCGTGTACGGCCCGGTGACGAGCTCGCCGGCCTCCGAGTAGCCGCCCTTCGTGAAGATCTGGTCGTCGCCGGCGCCGCCGTCGATCCTGCCGGAGGTCGGCCCTCCCGCCAGGATGATCACGTCGTTCCCGGCGCCGCCGCTGATCTCGACACCGTGCATCGGCGCCCGTCCGGTCGCCACGAACGGCCGCAGCCCCGTCGACGGGTCGGGCGTGTCGGCGAGGCTGCTGGCGAAGTTCCACGTCTTGACGAAGTCGTTGCCGCCGTTCAGGCGCACCTTGAACACGCGCGGGCACGGCGTGTTGTCGGGCTGGCCGGCGGAGTTGCATGCGAGCTCGGAGATGTCGTCGTCGCGGTCGCTTCCGGTCACGTGGAACGGCTCGCCGCCGGTGGGGATCACCCCGCAGTCGAGGTGCCCGGGCGCGTCCACCGAGCACGACCCCAGCCCCGGCTGGAACTGCGGCGCAGGCGCGTAGCCGGTGAACTGGACGGGGTTGTCGCGGTTCTGGTAGATGCCGAGCCGGCGCCAGCTCGCGCCGTCCGCGGCGCCGATGCCCATGTAGACGCCGCCGTCCGCCGCGACCCCCGCGGTGGTGAAGCCCTCCGGAGTCAGGGTTCCCGCGTGCGCCGGGGCTGCGGCCGCGAGCAACGCCAGACAGGCGACGGCGGCAGGCGTCACGAGGAAGCGGCCGCCATCGCGGGGGACGCCGGTGCTCGGGCGCGCGTGCCCATCACCCCGTCCACGGATCCCGTCCCGTACGCGCCGCATGGGCGTCATGGGGCCCACGGTATCAGCCGAATCCTCCATGGCTTCACGGCTGGGATCCGGGGTCGGCGTGCCTCGCCGCACGGCGGTCCACCGTCCGGCAGGGCACACGTGAGGAGAGTCGCCCCCGAGCCCGCGAGGCCGTCGAGCTTGAACACCGCCCGGGGAGGTCACCCTGGATGCGGCCCCGGGCGTCACCCCGCGCCGGAGGACGCGATGCGCCGCTCTGCGTCCTGCAGCTTCGCGAGGATCGCGTCGACCGCCCTCTCGACCTGCACCGCCTGCAGGGACAGCCTGGCGGCCGGGTCCTCCGCGCGATCGAGCTCCCGCTGGATGAGCTGACGGATCCAGGCGCTCACCGTGAGCCCGTCGGCATGGGCGTGCTCCCGGATCGCGTTCATGACGTCCGTGCTCAGACGGATGGGGACGTACTCGCTCAACTTGGTCCGAGGCGGCGTCGGGAGCTTCCGGGCGGGCCCCGGGGCGGGTTCCCGATGGGCGGGCTCGTCGTAGTGCCGGAAGGCGCGCTCGTCGTCGTTCATCGCCGGGCGTCCTCGCGGTAACGGGCTGCCAGATGCTCGCTGGGGCGGTAGATGCTCGATCGGCCTGCGGCGGCGCGGGTTCCCGTGGTCGCCCGTGAAGGGAGGATGCTTGGCCAAGTGCGGAGTGTTGCCCTCGTCCAGTTCGAACGGGTCCTGCGCGTCGATCACGTCGAGATCGAATGGCCGCCGGGACCCCGTCAACGTGTTCGATTGTAACACGGGGGTTTCGCGGTCCGTCGCACCGATTTCGCGGATCATCCGCCCGAGGCTGTCGATTCGGCGGGTGCCGGCTTCGTGGAGTAGATGACGGCGGCCGGTGACGGCCGCGAACCACGAACCGGAAAGGAGGGGCCGCGATGCCCCAGTACCTGCTCTCCGTGCACCACGACTACGCCGAGGCCCTGCCGGGCGGCGACGACATGCAGCGCATCTACGCGCAGGTGGACGCGGTGAACGAGGAGATCCGGGAGGCCGGCGCCTGGGTGTTCGCCGGCGGGCTCACCGAGCCGGGGTCCGCCACGGTTGTGCGGATGGTCGACGGTGACCTGTCCCTGACCGACGGGCCGTTCGCGGAGACCAAGGAGCACCTGGGCGGCTTCTGGATCATCGCCGCGCCCGACCTCGACGCCGCGCTCGCGTGGGCCCGCAAGGCGACGGTCGCGTGCGAGGCGCCGGTCGAGGTGCGCCCGTTCCAGGGCGAGTAGCCTCGTGGCGGTGGTCGACGACCGCGTCCTGGAACGGATCTACCGTGACGAGTTCGGGCGCGTCGTCGCATCCCTGGTCCGCGTCTTCGGCGACCTCGCCCTCGCCGAGGACGCGGCCCAGGAGGCGTTCGTCGCGGCGATCGACCACTGGCGCACGCGGGGGCTGCCGCCGAACCCGGGCGGGTGGCTCACCACCACGGCCCGCAACCGCGCCGTCGACCGGCTGCGCCAGGACGCGTCGCGGCGACGGCGGGACGCGCACGTCGCGCCGCCCGAGGCGACCTACGACCCCCCGCCGGGCGAGGACGGCCCGATGAGCGACGACCGCCTCCGGCTGATCTTCACCTGCTGCCACCCGTCGCTCGCCCCCACCGCCCAGGTCGCGCTCACCCTGCGGATGCTCGGCGGCCTGCAGACCCACGAGATCGCCCGCGCGTTCCTCGTCCCGGAGCCGACGATGGCGCAGCGCATCGTCCGGGCGAAACGCAAGATCGCCGACGCCCGGATCCCCTTCCGGATCCCCGAGGACCATGAGCTCCCCGACCGGCTGCGTCCCGTCCTCGCCGTCCTCTACCTCGCGTTCAACGAGGGGTACGCCGCCACCGCCGGGGAGGCGCTCGTCCGCCGGGAGCTGTGCGACGAGGCGATCCGCCTCGCGCGCCTCCTCGTGGAGCTCATGCCGGACGAGCCGGAGGCGCTCGGGCTCCTCGCGCTGATGCTGCTCACCGCGTCGCGCCGGCCGGCGCGCACCGGCGTCGGCGGCGGCCTCGTCCGGCTCGCCGATCAGGACCGCGCCCTCTGGGATCGGGGCCTGATCCGTGAGGGGCAGGACCTCGTGCGCCGCTGCCTGCGCCGCAACCTGCCCGGCCCCTACCAGCTGCAGGCGGCCATCAACGCGGTCCACAGCGACGCGCCCACCGCCGAGGCGACGGACTGGGCGCAGATCGTCGCCCTCTACGACCACCTCCACGCGCTCACCCCCACCCCGGTCGTCGCCCTCAACCGCGCCGTCGCGGTCGCGGAGGTCCGGGGGCCGGCGGTCGCCCTCGCGCAGGTCGACGCGCTCGACCTCGCCGGCTACCACCTCTTCCACGCCACCCGCGCGGACCTCCTGGCGCGCCTCGACCGGGTGGACGAGGCCCGCGGCGCCTACGAGCGCGCGCTGGGGCTGACCGCGAACGCGGCGGAGCGGGCGTTCCTCGCCGGCCGGCGCGACGCGCTGCGCTCGGAGGCCGCCCGGCCGGACGCGGGCGACGCGGCCGTCTCATAGCCGCCTCGCAGGACCGCCGCGGGCAGGCACGCGGCGGTGGCGTCCGGGACGTCCGCGCGCCTGCATCCCGTCACCGGCGGATGCCCACCGACTCGAGGTACTCCGCCGGGATCGCGACGGCGCCGTCCTCGCCCAGCCGGTCGAAGCGGCGCGCCAGCGCCGTGAGGTCGGCGGCCAGCTCGGCGCCGCGCCCCTCCCCGAGCGCCGCGAGCGCCGTCATCGTCGGCCCGAAATGCGCGGCGAAGTACGACACGTACTCCTCCGGCGACGTGAAGCGGAACGTGAAGTGCGGGCGACGGTGGTGCGCCCAGTCGACGGTGCCGCCGAAGAGCCCGGCGAGGTGCTCCTCCGTGCCCCACAGCATCGGCGAGGCGAGCCCGGGCGGCGGCGGCACGTGCCGGGTGAGCGTCGCGAACATCTGGCCGACGAACCCCGTGGGCGTCCAGCTCGCCAGGGCGACCCGCCCGCCGGGGCGGCACACGCGAACGATCTCCGCGGCCGCCCGGCGGTGGTCGGGGGCGAACATCGACCCGTACACCGACACGACCGCGTCGAATGTGGCGTCCGGGAAGGGGATGTCCTCCACGTCGCCCTCAGTGAACGCGACCTCCAGCCGCTCGGCGCGGGCGCGCTCCCGGCCGCGCTCCAGAAGCTGCGGCACGTAGTCGACGCCGGTCACGGCGCAGCCCAGGCGCGCCGCCGCGATGGCCGCGTTGCCGCTTCCGGTCGCGACGTCCAGCACGCGGGAGCCGGCGCGCAGGTCGGCGACGTCGCACAGGATCTCCGCGACCGGGACGATCAGGGTGGCGACCGCGGCGTAGTCGCCGGTCGCCCACGTCGCCTGCTGGCGGCGCTTCACGGCGGCGAGGTCGGGTGTCGCGGCGGTCGAGGTGCTGGTGGTCATCGCGGCCCTCCCACGCGAAGACGAACAAGAACGAACGGTCGTGCGCTATCGGAAGTGACAGTACGACCGATCGTGCTACGTTGTCAAGGGTATGGATCCGGCAACCTCGACATCCACGCCGCCGCCGCGGCGGGTGCGCTCCGACGGCGTGCGCAGCCGCGAGGCGATCCTGCGCGCGGCCGCCGGCCTCGCCACGGTGGAGGGCATCACCGGCCTGTCCCTCGGCCGCCTCGCCGAGTCGGTGGGGATGAGCAAGAGCGGTCTCTTCGCCCACTTCGGGTCGAAGGAGGAGCTGCAGCTCGCCACGATCGACACGGCGCAGCGGATCTTCGCCGACGCCGTCGTCACGCCCGCGGTCGCCGGGGGCAGCGGCATCGACCGGCTGCGCGGGCTCGCCGACCGGTTCCTCGCCCACGTCGAGGACGCGGTCTTCCCGGGCGGCTGCTTCTTCGCCTCCGTTGCCGCGGAGGTCGACACCCGGCCCGGGCCGGTGCGCGACCGTGCCGTGGAGGTCGTGGACGGCTGGACGGCCCTTCTGCGGCAGGCGGTCCTCGACGCGCAGGAGGAGGGGACCGTCGATCGGGCCGAGGACCCGGACCAGCTCGCGTTCGAGGTCGACGCCTACCTGCTCCTCGGGAACGCGCAGTTCGTCGCCTCCGGGGACCCGGAGGCCCTCGCC
>JBFLWO010000035.1:0-10830 GCA_040757755.1 Actinomycetota bacterium | reverse complement strand
CCCGCGCGGCTCACCTGACGGCCGATCGCCACCAGGCAGCCGACCGCGAGAGCGACGAGCAGAAGCTCGACCCCCCCGCCGGACACTCGGCATCAGCCCCCGGCGGCCCTCGGCCAGAACAGGACCCGCTCCGCGCCCTCCGGCACCTGGGTGAAGTCCGTCACGAGCACCGCCTCACGGCGGCCCGTCTCCGGATCCGTGACCGGAACACCCGCCCACATGCCCTCGTCCAATTGGCGGCGGAACTCGCGGATCAGGCGCTCCCGCTCCTCATCCACGGCCGGATCGCCCTCCGCGATCAGCGTCTCCCCGTAGCCGGGCATCATGCGAAGAAGCCTCATTGCGCCTCCCTCCGCTCCCACACCCGTGCCCACCGGTCGAAACGAACCGGGAACCGCGTTATACCCCTCCCGCCGGAACCCCGCAAACCGGCGCGGAATGCCGGAAGGGAACCGGGGGCCCCAGGGCGAACAACGACGCTCGTGCCGGATGCCCGCCTGACCCTCCCCGCCATCCGCGACGCGCTGCCGGCCCTCGCCGACTCGACCTACCTCAACACCGGCGGGGCAGGGCCCCTGCCCGTCACCGCCGCCCGCGCCGTCGAACGGGCCGTCGCCGACGCGCTCACCGCCGGACGCGGCAGCCTCGCCGCATACGAGGCCATGACGGCCCGCCACGACCGGCTCCGCGCAGCCCTCGCCGGCATCCTGAACGCGGTGCCCGACGAGATCGCACTCGCCGGCAGCTCCACGCACGCCCTGAACATGGCGCTGTGGGGCATCGACTGGCGCGACGGCGACGAGGTCATCACCACCAACCTCGAGCACCCCGGCCTCCTCGCCCCACTCCAGGTCATCGCCCGGCGCCGCGGCGTCACCATCCGCACCCTGGACGTCGGCACCGGCGACGAGGACCTCGAAGGCGCCGTCGCCCGCGCCGCCACCCCCCGCACCCGCGCCGTCGCCCTCTCGCACGTCACCTGGTCCACCGGCGCCGTCCTCGACGTCGCCGGCGCCGCGCGCGCCGCCCGCGACATCGGGGCATTCGTCATCGTCGACGGCGCCCAGGGAATCGGCGCCATCCCCACCGACCCCCGCGCCCTCGGCGCCGACGCCTACGCGATCCCCGCCCACAAATGGCTCCTCGGCCCCGACGGGCTCGGCGCCCTCTGGGTCCGCGCCGACGCCGTCCCCCGAATCGACCTCACCTATGCGGGCATCGCCTCCGGCACCGACCACGCCGCCGACGGCGCCTTCCTGCCGCACCCCGCCGCCCGCCGCCTCGAGACGTCCACCCACCCCGAGATGCTCGTCCCCGGATGGATCGCGTCCCTGCACTGGCTCCGCGACCTCGGCTGGGACTGGATCCACCAGCGCATCCGCGCTGGGGCCGCCGACGCCCGCCGGCGCCTCGCCGCCATCCCCGGCGTCGACATCCTCACCCCGCCCGGCCACGGATCGGGCCTTCTGTCCTTCACCATCGCCGGCGCCGACCCCGTCGTCGCGGACGCCCGCCTCGTCGAGAACGGCATCGTGGGGCGCTGGATCCCCCATCCGTACTGCCTCAGGGTGTCGATCGGCTTCTACGCCGACGCCGCCGACCTCGACCGGATGGCGGACGGGGTCGCCCTGATAGCGTCACGCCGGTGAGCGAGATGCTCGTGATCGAGGGCGCCCACGCCCTCTCCGGACGCATCGTGCCGAGCGGCAACAAGAACGCCGCCCTGCCGATCCTTGCCGCATGCCTGCTGACGGACGAGGAGGTCGTCCTCGAGAACGTCCCGGACATCGTGGACGTGCACGTCATGCTCGCGCTCCTCGACGACCTCGGCGTCAGCGTCCGCGAAGACGGCCCGCACCGGCTCGCCCTCCGGGCCAACGACATCCGCACCACGGCCCTCGACCCCGACCTGTGCCGGCGCCTGCGCGCCTCCGTCCTGCTCGCCGGGCCCCTCCTCGCCCGGCACGGCGCCGTCGACCTGCCCCTCCCCGGCGGGGACTTCATCGGCCGCCGCCGCGTCGACACGCACCTCCTCGCGTTCCGCGCCCTCGGCGCCGACGTCCAGGTGGAGCGCGGCTACCGCATGGCGCACACCGGGCTGCGGGGCGCCGAGGTGTTCCTCGACGAGGCCTCCGTCAGCGCCACCGAGAACGCCCTGTGCGCCGCCGCCGTCGCCGACGGCGAGACCCTCATCATGAACGCCGCCTGCGAGCCGCACGTCCAGGACCTCGCCCGCTTCCTCGTCACCCTCGGCGCCCGCATCGACGGCATCGGCACCAACGTCCTGCGCGTCACCGGCGTCGACCGCCTCCGCGGCGGCACCTTCCGGATCGGGCCCGACCACATCGAGATCGCGTCGTTCATCGGCCTCGCCGCCGTCACCGGCTCCGACATCGAGGTCGTCGACGTCCGCCCCGACGACCTCCGCATGATCCTCCTCACCTTCGAGCGGATGGGCATCCGGGTCGAGACCAACGGGTCCGTGCTGCGCGTCCCGCCCGAGCAGGACATGCGCATCGTCGCCGACGAGGGCGAGGCGATCCCCAAGATCGACGACGGCCCCTGGCCCGCGTTCCCCGCGGACCTCACCAGCATCGCCACCGCCGTCGCCACCCAGACGCACGGCACCGTCATGATCTTCGAGAAGATGTTCGAGAACCGGCTGTTCTTCGTCGACAAGCTCGTCGCGATGGGCGCCCGGATCGTGCTGTGCGACCCGCACCGCGCCGTCGTCAGCGGCCCGTCCCAGCTGTACGGCGAGCCGCTCGTCAGCCCCGACATCCGCGCCGGAATGGCGCTCCTCATCGCCGCCCTCGCCGCGAAAGGCACCAGCACCATCGGCAACGTCCACCAGATCGACCGCGGCTACGAGCGCATCGACGAGCGCCTGCGGGGGCTCGGCGCGAGGATCGAGAGGGTCCCCGCGTGACGCCGGGCGAGGCCGGCGCCTCGCCCGCCGACCCGGCGCCCCTCCCGGTCGGCCTGCGGGACGTCCTCACCACCGAGGCCGGCGAGCTCCGCGACATCGAAGCCGCGCTGCGCGGCACGTTCGCGCGCTGGGGGTACCGGGAGGTCGTCACCCCGGTCCTCGAGTTCGCCGACGTCATGGACCGCGCGCAGGAAGGCGGCCTCGGCCCCGCCTTCCGCCTGTTCGACGAGCACGGACGCGTGCTCGTGCTGCGCCCCGACCTCACCATCCCCGTCGCGCGCCTCGTCGCCGCCCGCCTCGCCGCGCACCCCGGCCCCGTGCGGGTCTCGTACGTCGGCACCGCCTTCCGCCCGCCGCCCGCCGGGCGCGCCCAGCCCGCCGAGCTGCGCCAGGCCGGCGTCGAGCTCGTCGGCGCCGAGGGCCCCGCCGCCGACGCCGAGGCGATCGCCCTCCTCGCCGAGTCCCTCACCCGCGCCGGGCTCGACACCGCCCGGATCGCGGTCGGCGACGTGTGGCTCACCGGCGCCGTCATGGACGCCGCCGGCGTCCCGCCGGCCACCCAGGCGCGCATGCGGGCCGCCGCCGCCGCCCGCGACCTCGTCGCCTGGCGCGCCCTCGCCGCCGGGCACGGCGACGCCCCCGCCGTCCGCGCCCTGCTCGACGAGCTGCCGCGGCTGCGCGGCGGGCGGGACGTGCTCGACCGCATCGCCCGCGACGCCCCCGCCGCCCAGGCCGAATGCCGGCGCCTCGACGACCTGCTCGACCTGCTCGAGCGGCACGGCGTCCGGGACCGCGTCGCCATCGACATGGGCGTGCTGCGCGACCGCGCCTACTACTCCGGCATCGTCGTCGAGGCGTACGCCCCCGGCGTCGGCGCCCCCATCGCCGCCGGCGGCCGCTACGACGGCCTCGCCGAGCGGTTCGGACGGCCGCGCCCCGCCGTCGGCTTCGCCATCGCCCTCGACGAGCTCCACCGAGCCCTCGCCGCCGCGGCCGCCGCACCCGCCGGCGCGGCCCGCGGGGTCGTCCTCGTCGGCGGCATGGACGACGAGGTCGCCGCCGCCCGCGCCGCACGCGCCGCGGGGCTCGCCGGCGTCGCCGTCGCCGGCGACGGGGACGACCTGGCCGCCGCCGACGGCTGGCGCTACCTCGCCCGCCGCGCCGGGGAGGGCTACGAGGTCGTCGACCGCATCGACGGCACCCGCACCACCGGCACCACGCTCACGGAGGCGCTCCCATCCCCGGACTGAGGATCTGCGTCCCCCTCGGCGCGCTCCACGCCGACGCCGTCGCCGCCCTCGCCGAGGCCGGCGTCGACGTCGCCCCCCTCCGCGACGCCGGCCGCCGCCTCGTGATCGACGGCCCCGACGGCCTGCGGTTCATCACCACGCGCCCCAGCGACGTCCCCACCTACGTGGAGGCGGGCGCCGCGGACATCGGCATCGTCGGCAAGGACGTCCTCCTCGAGCGCGGCGCCGACGTCTACGAGGTCCTCGACCTCGGCTTCGGCCCGTGCCGCATGGTGTACGCCACCCCCGCGGGGGAGGACCCCACCCGCGACGCCATCGAACGGCTCGGCGCCGTCCGCGTCGCCACCAAGTACCCGAAGTGCGCCGTCGCCCACTTCGAGGCCACCGGGCGCCAGGCGGAGGTCGTGAAGGTCAACGGCTCGGTGGAGCTCGCCCCGCTCGTCGGGCTCGCCCACGGCATCGTCGACCTCACCGCCACCGGCACCACCCTCCGCGCCAACGACCTCGTGGAACGCGAGGAGATCTTCCAATCGTCCGCCCGGCTCATCGTGAACCGCGCCAGCTACACCCTGCGCGCCGCGCAGGTCGACGCCGTCGTCCGGCGGCTGGAGCGCACCGGGGCATGACCGCCATTCAGCGCGTCGAGGCGGCGCACGCCGACGGGCTCCCCGCCCTCGTGCGTGCCCTCCGCCCCGCGGCGCCCGCCCCGGACCTCGGCGCCGAGGTCGCCCGGCTGGTCGCCGACGTCGCCGCCCGCGGTGACGACGCCCTCGTCACGCAGGTGCGCGCCTTCGACTGCCCGGACTTCGACGCCGGGATGCTCCGCACCCCCGCCGAGGACCTCCGGCGGGCGGAGGCCGCCCTCGACCCGGCGCTCCGCGAGGCGATCCTCGTCGCCGCGGAGCAGGTGCGCACGGTCGCCGGCGCCCTCGTCCCCGGCGACACCACGATCACCCTCCCCGCCGGGCAATCCGTGCGGGTGCGCTCCGTACCCGTCGGCGCCGTCGGCTGCTACGTGCCCGGCGGCCGCGCCGCCTACCCGTCCAGCCTCATCATGTGCGCCGTCCCCGCCGCCGCCGCCGGAGTCGACAGGATCGTCGTCGCGAGCCCCCCCGGCCCCGACGGACGGGTGTCGGAGGTGGTCCGCGCCACCGCCTCCCTCCTCGGCATCGCCGACGTCTACGCCGCCGGCGGCGCGGGGGCGATCGCGGCGCTCGCCCACGGGACCCGCACCATCCCCCGCGTCGACGTCATCGCCGGCCCCGGCAACGCGTGGGTCGCCGAGGCCAAGCGCCAGGTGTCCGGAATCGCCGGCATCGACTCGGTCGCCGGACCCAGCGAGGTCGTCATCGTGGCCGACGCCACCGCCGACCCGCGAGCCATCGCCCTCGACCTGCTCGCCCAGTGCGAGCACGGCCCCGACTCGCCCGCGGTCCTCGCCGCCGACGACCCGGAGGTGCTCGACGCCGTCGCCGCCGAGCTCGACGGGCTCCCCGACGTCCCCGGAACCGTCACCCTCGTCCGGTGCGCCACCCGTGACGTGGCGATCGCCCTGGCCGAGGAGTTCGCCCCCGAGCACCTCCAGCTCAACATCGCCGGCGCCGCCGACGTCGCCGACCGCGTCCGCCGCGCCGGCGCCGTGTTCGTCGGCCCGAACGGCGCCACCGCCTTCGGCGACTACGTCGCCGGCTCCAACCACGTGCTGCCCACCGGCGGGGCCGCCCGCTTCGCATCCGCCCTCGGGCCCGCCGTCTATCGTCGCCGGATGTCCGTCGTCGACATGACGCAGGACGCCGTGGACCGCCTCACCCCGCACCTCGCGGCGCTCGCCGACGCCGAGGGCTTCCCACTGCACCGGCGATCCGCCGAGACCCGCACCACCGCCTCGAAGGAGGGACGATGAGCCGACGCGCCGACGTGACCCGGGCCACGGCCGAGACCGACGTCCGGGTGACCGTCGACGTCGACGGGGCGGGCCGGGCGACGATCAGCACCGGCGTCGGCTTCTTCGACCACATGCTCACGCTCCTCGCCGCCCACTCCGGCTTCGACCTCGACGTCGAGGCGCGCGGCGACCTGCACACCGGCAGCCACCACACCGTCGAGGACACCGGCATCGTCCTCGGCCAGGCACTGCACCGGGCCCTCGGCGACCGCGCCGGCATCGCCCGCTACGGACAGGCCCTCACCCCCATGGACGAGTGCCTCGCCCAGGCCGCCGTCGACGTGTCCGGCCGGCCGTACCTCGCCTGCGACGTGCCGCTGCCGGCCACCACCATCGGAGGCTTCGAGACGGATCTCCTGTCAGAGTTCCTGCGCGGGATGACGAACCACGCCGGGATCACGCTGCACCTCCGCCTGCTCGCCGGAGAGAACCCCCACCACGTGATCGAGGCGTGCTTCAAGTGCGTCGCGCGGGCGCTGCGCGCCGCCGTCGCCGTCGACCCCCGCCAGTCCGGGGTGCCGTCCACGAAGGGGACCCTGTGAGCCACGGCCCGCGCGTCGCGGTGCTCGACTACGAGATGAGCAACCTCCGCAGCGCCACGAAGGCGCTGGAGTTGCTCGGCGCCCGCGTCGACGTCGCCCGCACGCCGGACGAGGCCGCCGGGGCCGACGCGGTCGTCCTGCCCGGGGTCGGCAACTTCGGGGAGGCGATGCGCCGCATCCGCGCCGCCGGCCTCGACCGCGCCGTGACCGACGCCGTCGACGCGGACATCCCGGTCCTCGGCATCTGCCTCGGCGTGCAGCTCCTCTTCGAGGAGAGCGAGGAGGCCCCCGGGGTCACCGGCCTCGGCGTGCTGCCCGGGCGGGTGCGGCGCATCCGCACCGACCGCAAGCTGCCGCAGATCGGCTGGAACACCGTCACCTGGGTCGACGGGGCGCCCCTCGCGCCCACCGGGACGGACCGCCTCCAGTCCACCTACTACTTCGTCCACACGTACTGCTGCGAGCCCGCGGACCCCGACCTCGTCCTCGGCCGCACCACCTACGGGGAGGACCTCTGCGCCGCCGCCGGCCGGCCCGGGCTCATGGGGGTGCAGTTCCACCCCGAGAAGTCCAGCCGCGCCGGGCTCGCCCTGCTCGAGCGGTGGCTCGCCGGCGTCGCCGCCGCGACGGTGGGGAGCGCCGCGTGATCACCCTGTACCCGGCCATCGACCTGCAGGACGGGCGCGCCGTGCGCCTCGTCCGCGGCGACTTCGACACCGCAACCGTCTTCAACGAGGACCCCGTCGCCCAGGCGAAGCGGTTCGCCGAGCAGGGCGCCACCGCCCTCCACGTCGTCGACCTCGACGGCGCCAAGGAGGGAAGCCCCGTCCACGCGCCGGTCGTCGCCGCGATCGCCGCCGCGTTCCCCGGCCACGTCCACCTCGGCGGCGGGCTGCGGTCCCGCGCCGCCATCGAGACGGCCCTCGCCACCGGCGCGCACCGCGTCGTGCTCGGCACCGCCGCCCTCGACGACGAGGACCTCCTGCGCTGGGCGATCGGCCGCCTCTCCGACCGCATCGTCGTCGCGATCGACGCCCGGGACGGGAAGGTCGCCACGCACGGCTGGACGCGGGTCAGCGACCGGGACGCCGTGGACGTCGCCACCGAGCTCGTCCGCACCGGGCTGCGCCACCTCCTGTACACGGACATCTCCCGCGACGGGACGCTGGAGGGCCCGAACTACCGGGCGCTGCGCGCCCTCGCCGAGGCCGTGCCGCCCCTGCGCATCATCATGTCCGGCGGCGTCGGGTCCGCCGACGACCTGCGCGCCCTCCGCGGCCTCGGCCTGCCGAACCTCGGCGGGGTCATCGTCGGACGGGCCCTCTACGAGGGCCGCTTCACCGTGCCGCAGGCCCTCGACATCCTCGGCGACGGCCCGCAGTGATCCGCGTCATCCCCTGCCTCGACGTGGACCGGGGGCGGGTCGTGAAGGGCGTGAACTTCGTGGGGCTCCGCGACGCCGGGGACCCGGTCGAGCTCGCCGCCCGCTACGACGCCGCCGGCGCCGACGAGATCGTGTTCCTCGACATCACCGCGAGCCACGAGGGGCGCGCCACCATCGTCGACCTGGCGGAGCGCACCGCGGAGCAGGTGTTCATCCCGTTCACGATCGGCGGCGGCCTGCGCTCCGAGGAGGACATCCGGGCGCTCCTCGCCGCCGGCGCCGACAAGGTGTCGCTCAACTCCGCCGCCCTCCGCGACCCCGGCCTGATCGAACGCGGCGCCGCCCGGTTCGGCGCCCAGTGCATCGTCGTCGCCAACGACGCGAAGCGGCGTGACGACGGGACCGGCTGGGAGGTGTTCCTGAACGGCGGGCGCGTCCCGACGGGGCGGGAGGCGGTCGCCTGGGCGGCGGAGGCGGCGGCACGGGGGGCGGGGGAGATCCTGCTCACCAGCATGGACCGCGACGGCACCCAGGTCGGCTTCGACTGCGAGCTTCTCGCCGCCGTCGCCGACGCGGCCCCCGTGCCCGTGATCGCCTCCGGCGGAGCCGGCCTGCTCGAGCACTTCCCGGAGGCCGTCACCCGCGGCCGCGCCGACGCCGTCCTCGCCGCGTCCGTCTTCCACGACGGCGTGTACACCGTGGAGCAGGTGAAGCGCGCGATGGCCGCGCAGGGCGTCCCCGTCCGCCTGTAGGGGCCCGTCTCCCGCCGCCCCCGGGCTTGGGGTTTCCGCGGCGCCGACCGATGAGACACCCATGAGGGGCGTCACGGTCGGCGCCCGGCACCCAGGCCGCCGCGGCACCGGGCGGGGCGAGGAGAGCATGAGCGCGGGCAATATCGTCGAGCTGAGCGAGCCCGGACGGGTCGTCATCGCGGTGGAGCGGTGCATGCGCAAGCGCATCGCGCCGCGGCGCAGCGGGTGGTCCACCTGCGCGCACCTCGGCCGTGACCTCGAGCGGGACTTCGGCGTCCGCGTCCCCGAGGCCGCACTCGAGCGGGCCCTCATGACGCTCGTCCGCCGTCACCGCGTCGGCATGAAGACGGACGAGCGCGGCGTGCTCTGGTTCCGCGTCCGCGACTAGGCCCCCGCAGCCCGAATCCGGGCGGGCCCGAGGCGCGACCGTCGTCGAGGCGCGCATTGACCGGGAGACACTCGACGATCGAGCGCGTCACGCTGAAGAATCGTCATGGAGCCCTTCGGCGAGTCGGCGTGCGAAGAGATTCGTCAGCGCTCAGCTAGGGTTCCCGGCGTGCGCGCCATCCGAACGGACACGGCCCCCGCCCCCGTCGCCGGCGCCCCCTACAGCCAGGCGATCGCCGCGGCCCCGGGGGAGGTCGTGTGGGTCTCGGGGCAGGTCCCCGTCGACCCCGCCACCGGCGCCCTCGCCGCGGACGACGTCGCCGCCCAGACGACCCTCGTGCTGCGCCACGTCGCGTCGATCCTCGCGGCCGCAGGAGGCGCGCTGGCGCACGTCGTCAAGACCACCGTCTACCTCACCGACCTCGCCGGGGACTTCCCGGCGATGAACGCCGCCTACGCCGCGGCGTTCGGCGACCACGCGCCGGCGCGGGCGACCGTCGGGGTCGCGACCCTGCCCCTCGGGGCGCGCGTGGAGATCGAGGCGGTCGCCGTCATCCCCGGCTGAGCGGGCGGGGACCCGTGGGCGGCCGGAGCGTCACTCCCACCACATGCGCCGCTCGAGCAGGGCGTCGAGGGCGATGCGGTCCAGGTAGTCGGGGGCCTCGCTGATCGGGCGCCCCTCGTTCGCGGGGTCGCGCACCCACGCCCGGAAGCGGTCCTCGCACGCGGCCCGCTCCACCTGCAGCTGCGGCAGGGTGAGCGACTCGTGGCGGCGGAACGCCCCGAGGAGCTCGGGGTCCATCAGCGGCGCGACCCGCGCCAGCGACTCGGAGACGATGTCGTAGCCCACGAGGACGATTCTATGCGGGTCCGCAAGTGGCTCGGGGGACAGGCGGCCCTCGCCGCCGCCCTGCGCAGCGTCGACGCGCCGGTGAGCGTCGTCGGCGGCGCGGTGCGCGACGCGCTGCTCGAACGCCCGCACGGCCCCGACGTCGACCTGGTCGTCGAGGGCGACGCCCTCGCCGTCGCGCGGCGCCTCGGCCGTTCCCTGGGGGCGTTCGTCGTGCCGTACGAGCGGTTCGGCACCGCGCGGCTCGAGCTGCCCCACGGGGGCGAGATCGACATCGTCACGGCGCGGCGGGAGTGGTACCCGGCGCCGGGAGCCCTGCCCGTCGTGGAGCCCGGCACCCTCGCCGACGACCTCGCCCGGCGGGACTTCTCCATCAACGCGATGGCGTACCGCGTCACCGGCCGCGACGCCGGGGAGATCGTCGACCCGCACGGCGGGCGCCGGGACCTCGCCGGCGCCACGGTGCGGGTGCTGCGCGACGACGCCTTCGTCGAGGACCCCAGCCGCGTGGTGCGCGCCGCCCGCTACGCGTCGCGCCTGCGCTTCCTCCTCGACCCCCGGACCGCGGCGCTCGCGGCGGGGGAGGCCCCCCGCCTGAGGATCGACAACGCCCGCGTCGCCGACGAGCTCACCCGCCTGCTGGGGGAGGACAGCGCCGCCGCCGCCGTCGCGATGCTTCGCCGGCTGGGCACCCCGTGGCTCGGGCCGGTCGACGGGCTCGGTGACGCGTTCGCCGCCATCGACGCGGCGCTCCGCCGCCCCGGCGCCCCGCCGCTCCCCGCGTGGCCGCT
>JBFLWO010000034.1:0-10910 GCA_040757755.1 Actinomycetota bacterium | reverse complement strand
CCGCCCGTCGCGGGCGGAACCGGCGGCGACGGCGGCGGCACGTCAACCGCGTCCGCGAGGGAGACGGACTGAAGGGGCGCCGTGAGCCTCGGCCGCGACCACAGCACCGTCATCTACGCGGTGCAGAAGCCAGATCTCGAAGATGAAGCGCGGCTCCGCCCCCCAGCCACCGAGCAGGACCGCGAAGGGGTAGTCGGCCGCCGCCACCGGGACGCTCCACCGCGTCCATGTGCCATCGGAGGACCGGAGCGCAATGGCGGTGCGCTCCTGTATCTCCCATGCCCACGACACCGCGGCGCGCTCGTCCGCCAGGGCGACGAGCGTCGGGCGTGGCGAGTCGTCGACGTCCGGCGGGATGGTGAGCTCCGGCGACCAGGTCGCCCCGGCGAGCCGGTACACGGCGCCGGGTCGGTTGGCCGGCTGACCGTCCTCCTGCAATACGAGCTGGAACGTCGTGAGGAACACGTCCCCACCGATCACCGCCATGTCCGCGACGCCGTCCTGGGATCCGCCGACCGGCTCCTCGGGTCCGAACCCCGCGCCGGCGGGCGCGCGCACCACCCTCACGCCCAGCGTCTCACCGTCCGCGTTTCTCTCGTACCACCCGACGATTGCCTCCCCCGATGGCGTCACGACGACCCGGGGGGCGGATCGGATGTGCGCGTCGTCCGTGATCGGGGCCGCCGCCGGCCACGTCGCTCCCGCGGGTCGGCGTGCGACCGAGACCCGCTGCCCGGTGCCGGAGTCGACGGCCATCGCCGCCGCAGCGTCGCCAGCGGGATCGCTTGCGATCGCGACGCCGACATAGCTCGTCGTGAGGCCGGCGGTGAGCAGGGTCACCGGCGCCCCCCACGCGCAGCCGCTCGGGCGGCTCGCCACCTTCACGGATCTCACGTACACGGCGTCCGTGCTCACGAAGACGACGTCCGCGTTCCCCGCCGCGTCGGTCACCATGCCGAAGCCGCCCTGCGCGAGGTCCCCGGGGTCGGCGATCTGCTGCACCGGGCCCCAGGTCCCGTCAGGTGCCAGCTCGGCGCTCTCGAGGTGACCCTTCGCGTTGCTGTCGCGCCATTGGTGAAGGACGAGCGCCCCGCCCCCCGGAAGCGGCCGGGCGACGACTCTCCCCCCCTTGGACAGCCCCGGAATCGGCGCTGCAGAGGTCCAGGCGCCCGCCGGCCCGCTTCGGAGCGAGTACGTCGGGGCGGCGTCGCCGGAGTGCTCGCCCGCGACGGCGAGGACCCTCCCGTCGGTGAGGTGGGTGATGCCGGCCTGCGGGCTGCCATCGTCGGCGAGGAGCGGCGTCTCCGGGCCGAAGATCAGCGCGGCCCGCGCACCCGCCGGAAGCGCGAGGAGGAAGGCGGCGACGCAGGCGAGGGCGGCAGCGCGCCAGGCGGTGCATCGCGACGTCAATCGGGCTCCTTGGATGGTCCTCGTTCGCCGGAGAGGACGCAGGGCCCGGCCGACGCGGTTCCGGAAAGTGCCGGAAACCTACCGACGGGGACCGTCGCTTGTGGGGGGATCCGCACTCCGGCGCGACGCGCGGCCCGCCGGGCCGCGGGGACGTGCGGCCTCCCCTTCTAGATCCGGAGCACCTCGACCCGCAGACCCTGCCGCTCGATCAGGTGCGTGACGTCGTTCACGTCCTCGGTCACGACTCGGTCGCCGTCGCGGGCGGTGACCACCACCGCCGCGTCGCACACGTCCGACGTCCCGGCGACGCGGAGCAGCTCCCCGGCGCGCCGTGCGAGCTCCTCGGTGAAGGCGGCCACCTCGAGACCGACGAGGTAGCGCGCAAGGTTCACCGAGCGGGCGCCTCGCCAGGACTGGGCGAGGACCGGTGCCGGCACCACGATCTCCACGTCGTCCTCGGCGGCGGCGCGCTTCAGCGCCCAGGCGTCACGGTCGTTTCGGTCGGCCTTGATCAGCAGGCCGGCGTCCGCGATCAGGCGAGCCAACGGCGCCGCGCCGCGTGAAGCTCCTCAGCGGTGAGGGCACCGTGCTCGGCCTCCCACTCCGCAACCGCCTCGAGCGACCGCTGCCGCCGCACCTCGCGGTCAAGGAGCTCCGCGATCAACCCCGAGAGGTTCCCGCCACGCTCCGAGCGCGCAAGGGAACGGGCCTCCGCGGCGAGGTCCGCGGGGAGGGAGATGGACAGCTTGGTCGTCGCCGACACGCCGGAATCCTACCACGGTAGGATCACGCGGCCCGCGCGGTCCCCGGCCTGTCGTGATGCGCCCGCCCGCGGCCGCCTCCCCCTGCGGCTCCTCCAGCTCCCCTCCCGCTCCGGGTCGCCGGCGGTGCCTCTGGGATGCCCCGACCGGCGGGAGGTCGCCCCGGACGCGGGGCCGGCGGGCTCAGCCGTCGGCCGGCTCGGCGAACGGCACGCGCCAGTCGGCCGGCGCGAAGGGGTCGGCGAAGTAGTAGTCCGCCCTCACCATGCGGCCATTCTCGAACTCCGTGACGCGGATCAGCTGGACGTCGCCCTCGCCGTAGTCCACCGTCCCCTCGGCGACCCAGACCCGGCCGCCGCCGCGGATGGTGCGCCACCGGATCGCCGGCACGCTCGGCAACGCGTGGAGCATCCCCGCGATGTTCGCCCGGCCGGCGAAGCGCTCTCCCGACTGCGGCCGATGGCACTGCCGGCCCGGTAGGCGCTCCTCCGCCCGGCGGCAGCGGAGCCCGCCGGGCCGCCGCCTACCCCTGCGTGTCCTCCAGCTCCCCTTCCAGCTCGAGGTAGCCGGCGCGGATGGCGTCGAGGGTGTCGGCGTCGGGCTCGGCCCACAGGCCGCGGTCGGCGGCTTCGAGGAGGCGTTCGGCGATGGCGCGCGCCGCCCAGGGGTTGGAGAGGCGCAGGAACGCGGCGACGTCCGGGTCGTGGAGGTAGCGGGCGGCGACCTGCTCGTACATCCAGTCGTCCACGACGCCGGCGGTGGCGTCGTAGCCGAACAGGTAGTCGACGGTTGCGGACAGCTCGAACGCGCCCTTGTAGCCGTGGCGGATCATCGACGCGATCCAGCGGGGGTTCGCGACGCGGGCGCGGAACACCCGGCGGCTCTCCTCCGCCAGGGTGCGGGCGGCGACGCGGGCCGGGTCGGCGCTGTCGCCCACGTACGCGTGCGGGTCGCGGCCCGTCAGGGAGCGCACCGTCGCGACCATGCCGCCGTGGTACTGGAAGTAGTCGTCCGAGTCGAAGATGTCGTGCTCGCGGGTGTCGACGTTCTTCACCGCCACCTCGATCCGGGCGAAGCACTGCCGCATCGCCGAGCGCGCCTCCGCCCCGTCCAGGCCGCGCCCGTACGCGTACCCGCCCCACACCTCGTACACCTCGGCGAGATCCGCGTCGTCACGCCACGTGCGCGCGTCGATGAGCTGCAGGAGCCCCGCCCCGTACGCCCCCGGCTTCGACCCGAACACCCGCGCCGTCGCCCGCCGCCACGCCGCCGGCGCGCCCAGCTCCGCCGCCAGCCGGTCCGCGTCGGCGCGGGCGTGCTTCGCGACGAAGTTCACCCCGTCCGGCTCGTCCAGCGCGGCGACCGCCGCGACCGCGTCGTCGACCAGGGTCACCAGGTTCGGGAACGCGTCCCGGAAGAAGCCCGAGATCCGCACCACCACGTCGATCCGGGGCCGGCCGAGCTCCTCGACCGGGACCACCTCGACGCCCGTCACGCGGCGCGACTCCCGGTTCCACACGGGCCGCACCCCGAGGAGCGCGAGGATCTCCGCCACGTCGTCGCCATGGGTGCGCATCGCGCTCGTCCCCCACACCACGAGCCCCACCGTCTCCGGGTACGCGCCCTCATCCGCCAGGTGCCGCGCCAGGAGGGCGTCGGCCAGGCGGCGCCCCACGTCCCAAGAAAACTGCGACGGCAGCGCCCGTGGATCCACCGAGTAGAAGTTCCGCCCCGTGGGGAGAACGTCCGCCCGCCCGCGCGTCGGCGACCCGGAGGGGCCCGGCGGCACGAACCCGCCGCCGAGGGCGCGCAGCACATGGTCGACCTCCTGCCTCGTCGCCCGAAGACGCGGCACGAGCGTGTCGCAGGCGAAGCGAAGCGCCCGCTCCACGCCGGGGTCGCCCCGGCCGATCGCCGCCTGGCAGGCCGCAACCACCGCCCCCGCGTCGAACCCCGCCTCGGCGAGCGCGGCGAGCGCCGCGCGCTGCGCATCCTCCAGGCGGTCCACCAGGTCCCCGCTCGTCGCCGCCGGCCCGGGATGCAGGGCGAGGAGCGCATCCGGCGCCGCGGCCCGCGCCCCCGGCGCGTCGAGAAGGGCCTGCTCGTCGAGCCCCACCGCCGCGGCGATCGCACGGCGAAGCCCCGGGACGTCCCCCGAGCCCAGCCGCAGAAGCGCTGCGAGGAGCCCGAGGAGCTGCTCCCCCTGCGGCGGGCGCCCCAGCACGTGCAGGCCGTCCTTGATCTGGATGTCCTTGATCTCGCACAGGTAGCCGTCGACGTGCTCCACCAGCGCACCGAGGTCGTCGGGGCGCTCCTCCACCCCCAGGTCGCGCTGCAGGTTCGCCGCCTCGATCGTCTCCCAGATCCGCGCGGCGAGCGCGGGGAGCTTCCCCGGGTCCAGGGCCTCCAGCCGCGCGTACTCGTCGAGCAGGTGCTCCAGCTCGGCGAGCTCGTCGTACGTCTCGGCCCGCTGCATCGGCGGCACCAGGTGGTCGACGATCACCGCGTGGGCGCGCCGCTTCGCCTGCACCCCCTCCCCCGGGTCGTTCACCACGAACGGGTAGACGAGCGGCACCGACCCCAGCGCGGCGTCCGGCGCGCAGGCCGCGGACAGGCCCAGACCCTTGCCGGGAAGCCATTCCAGCGTGCCGTGCTTGCCGAGGTGCACGATCGCGTGCGCCCCCCACACACGCGCAATCCACCAGTAGACGGCGAGGTAGTGGTGGGTCGGGGCCAGCTCCGGGTCGTGGTAGATCGCGACCGGGTCCTCCCCGTAGCCGCGCGGCGGCTGGATCGCGACGAGCACGTTTCCCAGCTCCAGCCCGGCGACCACGAAGTCGCCGCCGTCCACGTACTGGTCGCCCGGCGGCGGGCCCCACTGCGCCTCCACCGCCTCGCGCAGGGGGGCGGGAAGCTCGGCATACCACTCCAGGTAGCGCGCCACCGGCAGGCGCAGCGGCGCCGCCCGAAGCTGGGCGTCGGTGAGGAACTCGTGGTCGTGGCCGCCGCCCGCGATGAGCGTGTGGATCAGCTCGTCGCCGCCGGCGAAGTCGTGCGCGACCCGGTACCCGGCGGCGCCCAGCGCGTCGAGCAGGACGAGCGCGCTCGCGGGGGTGTCGAGGCCCACCGCGTTCCCCACCCGCGCGTGCTTGGTGGGGAAGCTCGTGAGAAGCACGGCGACGCGCCGCTCGGCGGCGGGGATGCGGCCGAGCCGCGCGGTGCGCACGGCGAGCTCCGCCACCCGGGCGCAACGCTCCGCGTCCGGGCGGTAGCGCACGAGCGGCGCGCCGACGGGGGAGGGGCCGTCGTCGGTCTCCTTGAACGACACGACGCCGCCCAGGATGCGCCCGTCGAACTCGGGGATCGCCACCTGCATCGCGGCGTCGAGCGGGGTGAGCCCGGCGCTCGACTCCTCCCACCGCGCGCGGCTCGTCGTCGCGCACGCCGCCTGGATGACCGGCACGCCGAGATCCTCCAGCGCCCCCGCGTCCCACGCCTGCCAGTGCTCGCCCACGCCCTCGCCGGGGGCGGCGACGCCGTCGGCGGCGGTGGAGCCGCCGCTCGCGAGCACCGTCGCGACGAGCGCGTCCACGCGGCCGGCGAGGAGGTCGAGGGCCGCGACGCGCCCATCCGCGCCGGGCCGCAGGGAGTAGCACCACACGGCGAGCGCGTTCGCCCCCGCCTCCTCCAGTGCCGCGCAGAGGGCGTCGACGAACGCGGTGTTCCCCGTGATGCGGTGCGAGCGGTAGAAGACGACCCCCACCGTGGGGCGCGCCGGGTCGAGGCGCGCGAGCCCCTCGGCGAGGTCGACGTCCCCGGCGCCGGGCAGGTACACGCCCAGGTCGGCGACCGGCGCCGGCGGCCGGAACCCGTGCCCCTCCAGCAGGAACGTGTCGGCGAGGAAACGCAGGAGCTGCTCGACGTTGTCGACGCCGCCGTGGCGCAGGTACTCGCCGGCCTCCGCGACCGCCCCCGCCGGGGCGAGGGACAGGCCGGTCAGCTCCGCGTCGGGCTCCGCCTCGCCGCCCAGCGCGAGAAGCGCGATCCCGTCGCGGGCGCAGCGGGCCCGCAGCGCGTCGAACCCCTCCGGCCAGGCGCGCCGCCCACCGAGCAGGCGACACACCACCACCCGGGCGCCGGGCATGGCCTCGTCGAGGAGCGCCTGCGGGTCGGCGCCCGTCGGGTTGGCGCAGCGCACCTGCGGGAAGGCGGCGGGAAGCCGCGCCCGCGCCGTCGCGGCCGCGAGGACGTCGGTGTCGGCGGTGGTGAGAAGCCGGATCACGCGAGCCCCAGTGTGAGGGCGGGAAGCCCCGCGGGCGCGCCGTCCGCGATGAGGCGCGTCAGGGCGCCGGTGTCGACGTGGTCCTCGATCAGGTCCCCCAGGGCGTCGAGGCGCCGCTCCCGCACCGCCGCGAACGGCTCGGTGCCCGGCACCCACCAGCGCCGCCGCCGCCCCGCCACCCAGCCGAGAAGCGCGCGGCGCACCACGTCGCCCTCCAGGAGCCCGTGCCACGCCGTGCCGATCACCGGGCCGTCCGCGCACCCCTCCCCCTGGGCGGTGCCGTCGTCGAGCAGCGGGACCCCGCCGTGCCGGGCGAGCCGCCCGTGCCGGATCTCGTAGCCGGTGGCGGGCGCGCCGCGCAGCATCGCGGCGGTGCCGGCGCTGCGGCGCACCAGCTTCTGCGGGTGGAACGTCGTGACGACCGGCAGCAGGCCGAGCCCCTCGACCTCCCCGGCGTGGCTCTCCACACCGTCCACGATCCGCCCGCCGAGCATCTGGTAGCCGCCGCAGATCCCCAGGATCGGCCCGCCGCCGGCGGCCCGCCGGGCGAGCGCCGCGTCCAGGCCCGCGTCGCGCAGCCGGCGGAGGTCGTCGACGGTGGCCTTCGTCCCCGGCACCACCACCAGGTCGGCGCGCTCCACGTCGGTGGCGGAGCGCGTGAAGCGCACCCGCACGCCGGGCTCGGCGGCGAGCGCGTCGACGTCGGTGAAGTTGCTCATCCACCTGAGGCGCAGCACGGCGACGTCGAGGGTGTCGCCGTCCCCGGCGGGCGCCGCCTCGGGGCGGGGGGCCTCCAGCGCGAGGGAGTCCTCCACGTCGAGCCACAGCCCCTCCACCCACGGCAGCACCCCCAGGGTGGGGCGGCCGGTGCGGGCCCGCAGGTCCTCCAGGCCGGGGGCGAGGATCGCGTGATCGCCGCGGAACTTGTTGACGAGGAACCCGGCGACGTGGGCCTGGTCGGCGGGGTCGAGCACCGCGAGCGTGCCGACGAGCGACGCGAACACCCCGCCGCGGTCGATGTCCCCCACCAGCAGCACGGGCAGGTCCGCGGCCCGCGCCAGGCCCATGTTCGCCAGGTCCCCGGCGCGCAGGTTGATCTCGGCGGGGCTCCCCGCCCCCTCGCACACCACCACGTCGAAGCGGGCGCGCAGGTCGGCGAGCGCGCCCAGGGTGACGTCGCGGAGCTCGCGGCGGAGGGCCTGGTAGGAGCGGGCGTCGGCGTCGGCGAACGGCCGGCCCATCACCACCACCTGGCTTCGCGTCTCGCCGGACGGCTTGATGAGCACGGGGTTCATCGCCGCCTCCGGCGCCACGCCCGCGGCCTGCGCCTGCATCGCCTGGGCCCGGCCGATCTCCGCGCCCTCCGGCGTGACCGCGGAGTTCAGCGCCATGTTCTGCGCCTTGAACGGGGCGACCCGCACGCCACGCCGGGCGAGCCACCGGCAGATGCCGGCGGTGACGACGCTCTTCCCCGCGTCGGAGTGGGTGCCGCAGACGAGGAGCGCTCCCCTCACCGCGCGTTCACCCGGGCGACCGTCCAGCCGCCGCCGGACGCGTGTAGCTCCGTGATCGACAGGGGGGCGACGTCGATGCGCCACAGCGCCGCGGCGGGCGCGCCGAGGGCGTGGACGAGGGCGGCGCGGATCGGGGCGGCGTGCGTCACCGCCACCACGGCTCCGTCGCCGCCGGCCAGGCCGGTGAGCCACCCCGCGACCCGGTCGAGGACGGCCCGCAGGCTCTCCCCGCCGTGCGGCGCCGCGTCCGGGTCGGTGAGCCATGCGACGGCGCCGAGCGGGTCGTCGCGGTGCACGTCGCGCAGCGACCGGCCCGCCCAGGCGCCGGCGTCGCAGTCGGCGAGGGCGGCGTCGACGCGGTCCACGGCGAGGCCCGCGGCGGCGGCGGTCTCGCGCGCCGCACGGGCCGGGCTCACCACCACCTGGCGGCGCCGCGGCCGCCGCCCCGCCAGGGCGGCCGCCGCATCCCGGCCGCGCGGGTCGAGCCCCTCGTCGCGGCCGAACGCCCCGACGCGGGTCGCCCCGGTCGCGGCGTGGCGCACGAGCAGCAGCCGCCGCATCAGGCGGGGGCGGGGGAGGCGCGCCGCGCGGCGCGCTCGCCGGCGACCGCGAAACCCAGCGCCAATGCGGCCCACAGCATGAGCTGGGTGCCGAGGGACGCGAGGCGGAACTCCCACAGAAGGTCGGCGGGGAAGCCGTCCGGCACCTCGTTCACGGTGGGGAGCGCGAGGTACGCGCCGGCGACGAGGGCGGCGAACGTGGCCGTGGCCGCCGCGGCCCGCACGGCGGGGGCGGCGCGGCGCGCCACACGCGACGCGGCGAGCACCGCCAGCAGGCCGATCGCGACGAGGGCGAGGTACAGCAGGGTGCGCCGCGTGATCGTGTCGGGGTCCCCGACGGCGGGCGGGTTCGCCGGGTACTTCGCGAACGGCACGAGCACCGCGCCGGTGAAGAGCGCGGCGGCGAGGGTGAGGCTGAGGGCGGCGTCCCGCCGCGGGCCGACGCGGCCGCGTGCCGCGGCGAACGCCACCGCGAAGATGCCGCCCAGCGCGACGCCGGTCAGGGACGTGGCGAGGAACAGGCCGCCGCGCTGCCCGTCGCGTGACACCGGCGGCTCCTCCTCCTCATGCGCGGCGGGGTGTGCGGCGGCCTCCGCCGCGGCGTGCTGCTCCTCCAGCGCGATGGCGCGGTCGATGCGGGGCTCGCCCACGGCGTACGCGAAGGCCCCCGCGAGGAGGCCGGCGATGAGACCGATGACGAGGCCCCGCGCCACGAGGGCGCGGACCATGGCGTTCCCCCGCCCTAGTGGCAGGGCACGCCGAGCAGGTGACGCCCGTCGTGCATGAGCTCGTGAAGCAGGTCGCCCGCCTGGGACACCGCCCCCTGGTCGAACGCGACGAGGTAGGCGACGAGCATCAGGGCGAGGGCGGCGAGCGCCCACGGCAGGATGGTGCGGGCCGGGATCGGCCGGACGGCGACTGCCTGGTTCACGGCATACCTCCTGGGGATTGCGCGTCCCGTCTGGGGGTTGTCGCGGCGGGTGAGTCTCCTGACTCCCGGATCACCGCGATCTCCGCCTTCCCGCCCCGCTTGGGGCCGTGGCACGTTGGAGATGCGCTCCCCGGTCACAGTGGCGCGACCGTGCCGGACTCTCACCGGCTTCCTCGCACCGCCGCACTGACTGGCGGCGACCCTACCGGCGGCGAGTGGGGGAGATCAAGGGGTTGCGCCCCGCCCTCCGCGGCGCGTACCCTTGCCGCCGCCGGGGCCGTCCCCGGCCGGCGCGACGTCAGCGAAGTCCGGTGCGAGTCCGGCGCTGTCCCGCAACTGTGAAGCCCCCTCGGGGGACGAGCCAGGTCGCCTGACCCGCGCCGACGAACCACAGCCCTCGGAGGAAGGGCGGTTTCGTGGGCGCACCCGCCACGGGCCACCTCCTCCGCGACACGCGGAGGTCGCACACAGTGTCCCGATCCCGACGCGCCGCCCTCGCGGCCCTCGCCGCCGCCGCCCTCTCCGTCCCCGTCACCGCGGGCGCCGCACCCGGCGGCTTCCCCGTCACCCTCGACACGCCGGCCGGCGACGTCACGATCCCCCGCGCCCCGCAGCGCATCGTGTCGCTGTCGCCCACCGCCACCGAGACCCTGTACGCCATCGGCGCGGGACCGCAGGTGATCGCCGTGGACAAGTACTCGGACCACCCGGCGCGCGCACCGCGCACCGACCTGTCCGGCTTCTCCCCGAACGTCGAGGCGATCGCCGCCCGCCGCCCCGACCTCGTCGTCGTGAGCCACGACGTGAAAGGCGTCGTCGGGGCCCTCCGCACCCTGCGGATCCCCGTGCTGTTCCTCCCCGCCGCCCGGAACGTCGCCACCGCCTACCGGCAGTGGCGCCGGCTCGGGCGCGCCACCGGCCACGACCGCGAGGCGGGCCGCCTCGTCGCCCGCGTCCGCGGCCGCATCGACGCGATCGTCGCGGCCACGCCCCGCCGCACCCACCGCCCCACCGTGTACCACGAGGTCTCCCCCGACCTGTACTCGGCCACGTCCCGCACGTTCATCGGGGAGGCGTACCGGCGGCTCGGCCTCGTGAACCTCGCCGACGCCGCCCCCGGCGGCCGCGACTACCCGCAGCTCTCCCCCGAGCTCATCGTGTCCCGCGACCCCGACCTCATCGTCCTCGCCGACGCGGACTGCTGCGACCAGACCCCCGCCACCGTCGCCGCCCGCCCCGCCTGGGGCGCGCTCACCGCCGTGCGGGAGGGGCACGTCGTGACCGTCGACGAGGACGTCGCCTCCCGGTGGGGGCCGCGCATCGCCACCCTCTACCGCGACCTCGCACGGGGCGTCGCCGCCCTGCCCCGGTAGCGGACCGGCGTCGCGGAGAGCACGGTGGACGGGGCACACGGCGGGACGCTCGCCGCGCGCGGCACGGCACGCGCCGCGC
>JBFLWO010000033.1:0-10999 GCA_040757755.1 Actinomycetota bacterium | reverse complement strand
TCGCGCTTGGTCGGCGCGAGCGCGGCGGCGCGCCGCAGCTCCTCATCCGCCTCGGCGTCACGGCCGAGGCGGCGCAGGACGTCGGCGCGGGTCGCGCCGAGCAGGTGGTAGCGGGCGAGCCGCGGGTCGCCGGCGATGGCGTCCAATGCGGCCAGCGCGGCTTCGGGCCCATCGGCGTGCAGGACCGCGATCGCGCGGTTGAGCTCGACGATCGGCGACGGCGTCAGCTGAGCGAGCGCGTCGTAGAGGGCGACGATCGCCTCCCAGTCGGTCTCCTCGAACGAGCGCGCCCGCGCGTGGCAGGCGGCGATCGCGGCCTGGACCGTGTAGGGGCCCAACGGCCGCCGCAACGCCACGGCGCGGTCCAGTGCGGCGAGGCCGTGCGTGATCAGGGTTCGGTCCCAGCGCGTGCGGTCCTGATCGGGGAGCAGCACCGGCGAGCCATCCGGCGCGGTGCGCGTTCCGAACCGCGACGCCTGCAGCTCCATCAGCGCCACCAGCCCGTGCACCTCGGGCGCGCGCGGCAGCAGCCCGGCGAGCACGCGCCCCAGCCGCATCGCCTCGCGCGCGAGGTCGCGGCGGACCCACGCCTCGCCGCTCGACGGTGAATAGCCCTCGTTGAACACGAGGTACACGACCTCGAGCACCGCGGCCAGCCGCTCGGGCAGCTCGTCCTCCTGCGGGACCTCGAACGGCACGTGCGCCTCCGCCAACCTCCGCTTCGCCCGCGAGATCCGCTGCCCGATCGTCGGCGACGGCACGAGGAACGCCCGCGCGACCTCCTCGGTGCTCAGCCCGCCGAGTAGCCGCAGCGTCAACGCCACGCGCGACTCGCGCGGGAGCACCGGATGGCATGTGACGAAGATGAGCGCGAGCAGGTCGTCCCCGATCGCCTCGGTCGCGTGGGCGTCCTCGACCGCGGGCTCCGCCAGCAGCGCGTAGCGCTCGTCGCGCCCGCGCTCGCGGCGGATGCGGTCGATCGCCCGGTTGCGCGCGGCGGCCATCAGCCACGCGCCCGGGCGGTCGGGGACGCCATCGCGCGGCCACTGCTCCAGCGCCGCGACGAAGGCGTCCTGCGCGACCTCCTCGGCCAACCCGACGTCACGCAGCAGGCGCGTGAGCGAGGCGACGAGGCGCGGGCACTCGATCCGCCAGACCGCCTCGATCGAGCGCCGCGCGTCCACTAGGTGAGCGCTGAAGAATCTCTTCGCACGACGACTCGCCGGAGGGTTCCCTGACGATTCTTCAGCGTGATGCGCTCGATCGTCGAATGTCCTTCGGTCAGATTCCCGTCTCGATTACGGTCGCGCATCGCTGGGCGCGACGCGCGACCCGTTAACGACCCTTTTCAGGGGTCATCTCGGCCTGCTGCTGCGAGCGCAGCTGCTCGCTGAGCTTCGCCTCCTGCTCCTGCACCTCCGGCGTAAGCGCCTCGCCGAAGTCCTCGAGGGAGCCGCACGGGCGGATCTCGAGCCACGAGGTCGTGGTGTCGTTCGGGTCGCTCGGGCAGCGGCGCGCCCACTCGACGGCCTCCTCGAGCGAGCCGACCTCCCACACCCAGTAGCCGACGACGATCTCCTTGGACTCCGTGAACGGCCCGTCGACGACCGAGGTCGTGCCGCCGTGGAAGGCGACGCGAGCACCCTCGGACGTCGGCTTCAGCCCGCCGACGTCGAGCATGACGCCCGCCTTGACGAGCTCCTCGTTGTAGGCGCCCATCGCGGCGAGCAGCTCCTCGCTGGGCATCGCGCCGGTCTCGTCCTTCGGGTCCATCTGGACGAACACCATGACCTTCATCGGGGGTCCTCCCAGGTTGCGGTTTCAACCGTCACGTCGAACGGGGTGCCCCGTTTTCGACACGAACGACGAGCGCTTCCGCGCCATGACCAGCCCGCGTTCATGAACCGCCGGCGGCGCCCATCGCAGTCGGCGCTCCCGTACGAGCGGCCGTAGGGCGCGTCGGTCGGCGCCTGCAGCGCGAACGCACGCCATGTCCGGGCGACCGCGGTCCGGTTGAGCCCGACCTCGGTATTGCTCTGCCCCGCCGCGCAACCCAGCATGATCCGCGCCCGCTGCGACAACGCCGCAGCCGACGTCCGCCGCCGCGTCCACGCCTGCAACGCCACCCGCTCCTCGTCAGCCAGCTCGATCGCCACAGCAGTAGGACTCGGGACCACCGAATCCTACTGCCGCACAGGAACCAACGGCTCAGGCCACTAGACTCCGCGCACGCCGAGTCCAGACACACCGCGCGTGATCCGTGACGCCGATCGGGCGCCGGTCCGGCTGGCGGAGCTCGTCGCGTCGCTCTCCCTCGGGGTCGACCTCGGCTTCGGGCAGCCGATGGAGCACGTGCTGCGCCAGTGCCTCATCGCGCTGCGCGTCGCGGGCCGGCTCGGACTTGGGGACGAGGCGCGAGCGGCCGTCTACTACACCGCGTTGCTCGTCAACGTCGGCTGCCACACCGACGCGCACGAGCAGGCGAAGTGGTTCGGGGACGACATCGCGCTGAAGGCGAGGAAGTACGACCACCGCCAGCGCGGCGTGCGCGCCGCGGTGGTGGGCCTGCGAATGATCGGCGCGGGCAGCCCTCCGCTCCACCGCTTCCGGGTCGGGCTCGGCTTCCTGCTGTCGGGCCATCGCGAGGTGGCCGACATGATCGACCAGCACGCCGCGATGGCACGGGCCCTCGGCGAGCAGCTCGAGCTGCCCGCCGAGGTGCTGGACGCGCTCGGCGCCGCCTACGAGACGTGGGACGGCAAGGGCTGGCCCGGGACGCTCCGCGGCGACGCGATCCCGCTCCCGGCGCGGCTCGCGCAGCTCGCCGAGTTCGTCGAGGTCGCGCACCGCGTCGGCGGCGTGGCGGCCGTGCGGGCGCTCGTGCGGGAGCGGCGCGGCGGCCAGTTCGACCCCGCCCTCTGCGACCTTCTCGATGCCGGGGCGCCCGAGCTTCTGTCCGACCTGGACACGATCGCGACCTGGACGGCGGTGATCGAGGCCGAGCCCGCGCTTGGGGTGAGGCTGCGGAGCGAGCAGTTCGACGCCGCACTGCGCGCGATCGCCAACTTCGTCGATCTGAAGTCGCCGTACATGCTCGGCCACGCGCACGCGGTCGCCGAGCTCGCATCACGCGCGGCGATCGAGCACCGGCTCCCCGAGCTCGCATCCACGATGCGCCGCGCCGGCCTGGTGCACGGCCTGGGCCGCCTCGGTATCTCGAACGCGATCTGGGACAAGCGCGGGCCGCTGGGCCCGGGGGAGTGGGAGCGTGTCCGCCTGTACCCGTACCTCACGGAGCGCATGCTCCAGCAGTCCGAGGCGCTGGCGCCGCTCGGGGCGATCGCCGTGCAGCATCGCGAGCGGCTCGACGGCTCAGGCTATCCGCGCGGCCTCTCCGGCGGTGCGATCTCCCGGCCCGCGCGGATCCTCGGCGCGGCGGACGCCTACCAGGCGATGGGGGAGCCGCGGCCGCACCGGCCGGCGCGATCCCCCGCAGAGGCCGCCGCCGTGCTGCGGGCGGAGGCGAAGGCAGGTCGCCTCGACACGGAGGCGGTGGAGGCCGTGCTGGGAGCGGCCGGCCACCGCATCGCCCGCCGACGGGATGGTCCGTTCGGGCTCACGGTGCGCGAGGTCGACGTGCTCCGGCTGCTCGCGGCCGGGCTGTCGAACAAGGAGATCGCGCAGCGACTCGTGATCGCGCCGAAGACCGTGGGCAACCACGTCGAGCACATCTACGCGAAACTCGATGTCCGGACGCGGGCGGGGGCGGCGCTGTTCGCGATGCAGCACGGGCTCATCCCGGAGGAGACGTTCCCGGCCGTCGCTCCGGTCGCCTGACGCCCCCGCGCGGCGGCGAAAGATGGGGCGAATCCCTCAGGACTCACGGGCCGCACCCCTCCTACGCTCGGCGCACATCCGAGAGAAGGGAGCCGAGATGCCGAGCGTCTCACGCAACCGCATCGCCAACATCGACGACTATGGCGCCGTCGAGGACCGTCACGAGGACGTCGACGGCACCACCGTTGCGTTCCTGACCTTCCGCGAGGAGGTCGACGCGGCGCCCCTCCTGCGTGGCCTCCCCGGCGACCGCTGCAACTGCCCGCACTGGGGGTACGTCTTCACCGGCAAGGTGACCTTCGCCCTCGACGACCGCGAAGAGGTCTACGAGGCCGGAGACGCCTTCTGCGTCCCACCGGGCCACGTCCCGCACGTCGCGCCCGGCACCGAGTACCTCCAGTTCAGCCCGGCCGAGGAGCTGCGGGCCGTGTCGGACCACATCCAGAGGACCTTCGCGGCGCTGCACGACGCCGATGGCGTCGGGGAATGAGGTGAAGCCGGTGACTGGGCGCGTCGCGACGCGGAGCTTCGCGTCGACACGCTAACGCCCGCGGGCGCGTCCTGTCGCCACCGCGTGCGCCGCGGCCTCGAGGGAGTCGTCCAGCGGCGAGAGGGGGACGGGCGCACCGGTGGAGTGCTCGAGCGCCCAGGAGAGGAGGCGGTCCGCGAGCCACGGGTTCTTCGGCAGGAGCGGCCCGTGCAGGTACGTGCCGACGGCGCGCCCCTGCACGGCGCCCTCCGTGCCGTCGTCGCCGTTGTTGCCGTGCCCGGCGAGGACGCGCCCGAGGGGGCGGGCGCCCGGCCCGAGCACCGTGCGGCCCGCGTGGTTCTCGAACCCCACCACGGTGTGGCGCTCCCCGTCGAGGTCCGCCTCGATCAGCAGGTTGCCGATGAGCCGCGTGCCGCCCGCGTGGGTGTCGAGGTCCAAGAGGCCGATCCCCGGCATGCGGGAGCCGTCCGGGGCGGTGTAGCCGTGCCCGGCGAGCTGGTAGCCGCCGCACACCGCCAGCACCACGGCCCCGCCGGCGGCGTCGGCCCGCAGGGCGTCGGCCTTCGTCTCGAGGAGGTCGCCGGCGACGACGGCCTGGTCGCGGTCCTGGCCGCCCCCCAGGTAGAACATGTCGAACCGGCCGGGGCGGAGCGCCTCGCCGACGCCGACGGGCGTCACCTCGAGGCGCATCCCGCGCCACGCGAGGCGCCGGTCGAGGACCGCGATGTTGCCGCGGTCCGCGTAGATGTTGAGCTCACCCGGGTAGAGGTGGCAGAGGCGGACGACGCTCACGCCGCCCGGCACCGGTAGATCTGGCGTTCCGACGCGGCGTCGACCGGGCCGCCGGCGAAGTCGCCGAGCACGTCCACGACGTCGAACCCCGCCCGGGCGAGCAGGTGGTGGAGCTCGCTGGGCACGTACACGTGCACCTCGTGGCGGCGCAGGTGGCGGGTGACCTCCCCGCCGGCCGCGATCTCGTCCACCTGGATCGTGAACGTCACGGTCTGCGTGATCGCGTCGACGTCGTCGTACCAGGAGGAGTGCAGGAGCAGGGCCCCGGTGCGCGGGTCGCGGTGCTCGCCGGTGCGCCGCACCACGCCGATCAGCTCGCGGATCTCACCCAGGTCGGGGAGGGACACGTCGAACACGAGGTCGGCGCCGTCGGCGAGATGGGCCCGCACGCAGCGCAGGCAGCGCAGCTGGTCGTCGGGGGTGAGGAGGGTCTGCAGCGTGTTCATCGCGGCGATGGCGAGCCGGAACCGCACGTCGACGGCGAAGGCGCGCATGTCCCCCACGACCGGGGTGACGCGGTCCGCGACCCCTGCCTGCCGCGCCGCCTCCATGAGCGCGTCGAGCATGCCGGGCGACGCGTCGAGCGCCCAGACGCGGGCGCCGTCCCGGGCGAGCGGCACCGCCACGCGCCCCGCCGCGCACCCCAGGTCCAGCACCGGCCCGCCGGCCGCGGCGGCCGCCGCCCGCCAGAAGTCGAGGTCCTCCACGTAGTGGGCGTGCTCCAGCGCGTAGCGGGTCGGGTCGTCACGCACCGGCGCCGTCCCGCCAGAAGTGGTCGGCGGCGCCGCGCCGCACGAGGAGCGCCCGCAGGTCCAGCATCGCCGTGTAGGTGGGGAGGACGTGCAGCACGCGGTCGCGGTCCCCGCCGGCGAGGGCGTGGTCGAGGGCCCGGTCGAGGTCCGGCTCCACCGTCATGCGTGCCGCGTCGAGGCCCGCGTACCGGAAGCGCAACGCCAGGTCGTGGGCGCGCTCCCCGGTGAGGGTGAGCCGGCCGAGCCGCGGGACGAGCGGCTCGACGTCCACGTCCCAGATCCACGACACGTCGTGGCCGTCGGCGGTGCGGTCGTTCAACGCCATCACGAGGTCCACCGGCCCGTCCTCGAGCAGCACGGTGCGGATCGTCTCGTTCGCCCC
Source organism: Actinomycetota bacterium (assembly GCA_040757755.1). Lineage (GTDB taxonomy): Bacteria > Actinomycetota > Thermoleophilia > Miltoncostaeales > Miltoncostaeaceae > JBFLWO01. Next base: position 4,746 of record JBFLWO010000033.1, on the reverse strand, counting down.
CGTCGGGTTCTTCGCGAGGAGCAGCACGGCCCGCCGCCCCCCGAGCTCCACCCATTCGCCGCGGCCGAACGCCGCCCGCGTCTCCTGCAGGGCGCGGCGCACCGCCTCCGGCTCCACGCCGAGGGCGAGGGCGCACGCCGCGGCGGCCGCCGCGTTGTAGGCGGCGGTCACGCCGGGGATGCCGACCCGCGCGGCGATCCTCCCCGCCGGGGTGGCGAGCTCGAGGTCGACACCGCGCATCCCGTCCAGGCCCACCGCGACGGCCCGCACATCCGGCTGCGGCCGCGCGTCGCCGCACGACGGGCACCGCCAGTGCCCCAGGTGGCCCAGGAACACGTGGTCGTAGAGAAGCTCGGCGCTGCACCTGCGGCACCTGGTGCTGTCGGCCGCGTGCGGCAGCTCCGCCAGGGCCGCGGCCGGGTCCTCGAGGCCGAAGAGGACGCTGCCGGGGCGGTCCCGCGCCAGGGCGCACACGGCCGGGTCGTCGGCGTTCACCACGACCCGCGTCTCGGGGGGGAGCGCGGCGATCATCGCCGCCCACCGCTCCGCGATCGCCTCCAGCTCCCCGTAGCGGTCGAGCTGGTCGCGGAACAGGTTCATGAGCAGGATCACGCGGGGGCGGGCTTGGGCGGCGACGGCGGGAAGGGCCGCCTCGTCCACCTCGAACAGGCCGATGTCGGCGGCGCGGCCCGCGTTCTCCAGCAGGGCCGTCGCGACGCCCGACAGGAGGTTCGCGCCGGAGGGGTTCGCCACGGGCCGCCACCCGGCGCAGCGCACCGCTCCCGCGACGAGCCGCGACGTGGTGGTCTTGCCGTTCGTCGCGGAGATCAGCGCGACGCCGTGGGGGAGGGAGGAGGCGAGCTCGCCGACCGCCCCGGGGCGCATCCGCAGGAGCACCTTGCCGGGCAGGCTCGTGCCGCCGCCGCGGCCGAGGCCGCGGGAGATGCGTCCGGCGGCGCGGGCGATCGCGAGGGCGGGCGTCATCCGCAGGATCGTACCGGCGGGGCATGCCGGGGCCCCGTCACGCAGGGACGCCGCCTCCGCGGGATCAGCCGGCGGGAGCCGCCCGGCCGTCGACGCGGCCGACGATGACGTCCGCGAGCGGCACCTCGAACAGGCCGTGGTCGAGCACCCCGGGCAGCGCGCGGGCCCGGTCCGCCACCGCCCGCCAGTCCGCGCCCGCGGGCACCTGCAGGTCGATGAGGGTCATGCCGTCGTCGCTGCGGCGCGGACGGCGCGCCGGCCTGAGGTCGCGGAGCTCGTGCTCCACCCAGGACGCGGCGAACGGGGCGACGGCCAGGGGGAGGCTCCCCCACGCGTCGAGGGTGTCGACGAGCTTCGGCGGGTCGACGAGCACGAGGAACCGGGCCGCGGCGGTGGCGACCGCCCGCTCCCGCACCATCGCGCCGCCCGCCCCCTTCACCGTCAACCCCTGCGGGTCGATCGCGTCGGCGCCGTCGAACGCCAGGTCGAGGGGGCCGGTGAGGCGCGCCAGGGGGATGCCCTGCTCGCGGGCGATGCGGGCGCTGGCGGGGGAGGTCGGCACGCCGCGCACGCGAAGCCCGTCCCGGACGCGCTCCCCGAGGGCGACGATGCCGGCCGCGGCGGCCCGCCCCGTGCCGAGGCCGACCCGCATCCCGGGCTCCACGAGCGCCGCCGCGGCGCGCCCCGCCGCCTGCCACGCGATCTGACGATCCTGCTCCACGCCCGGAAGGCTATGCGACACTCCGGACGTGCCCGTCCTCCCGAGCGGCATCGTGCAGATCGACACGCTCCTCGGGGGCATCCCCGGGGCCGCCGCGTCGTACCTCGTGGAGGGCGACGCCCCCGCCGTCGTCGACACCGGGGCCCAAACCTCCGCCGAGGTGCTCGCCGCCGCCCTGGCCGCACGCGGCCTCGGCCCCGAGGACCTCGCGTGGATCATCCTCACCCACGTGCACCTCGACCACTGCGGCGGCACCGGGGACCTCGCCCGTGCCTTCCCGCGGGCCCGCATCGTGGTGCATCCCCGCGGTGCCCGGCACCTCGTCGCCCCCGACCGGCTCGTGGAGGCGACGCGGGCGGTGTTCGGCGGGCTGGACCTGCTCGGGGGCCTGGAGGCGGTGGAGGAGGCGCGGATCGTCCCGGCCGACGACGGGGTGCGGATCGCGATCGGCCCCGGCCGGGACCTCGTGGCGCTGCACGCCCCCGGCCACGCCCGCCACCACCTCGTCGTCCTCGACGAGGCGACGGGGGTGGTGATGGCCGGCGACGCGCTGGGGGTGCGCCTCCCCGGCGCGCGCCTGTACCCGGCGGTGCCGCCCCCCGAGTTCGACCTCGACGCGGCCCGCGCCACCCTCGCACGGCTGCGGGCCCTCGACCCCGCGGCCCTCCTGCTGGGGCACTTCGGCGACGTCGGCGACCCGGCCGCGGCGTTGACCGAGTCGGAGCGCCTCCAGACCCTCGCCGCCGGGGCCGCCGCCCGCGCGTGGCGGCGGTTCGGGACCGTCGCCGCCGTCGACCGGGCCGTCCGCGCGATCGTCCCTCCCGAGCCCCACCTCGGCGGTGCGCTCGCAACGATGCGCCGCCTCGGCTGGGTGGGGAACAACGCGGTGGGCCTCGCCCGGTGGGCGCAGGCGCAGGCGGAGGGTGCCCTTTGACACCGCGCCATCCGACGGGCAGGGTCGGCCGCCGATGACCCGCGTGTGCGTCGCCCTCGCCGTGTTCACCGTCCGCGGCCAGCGGCTCGAGGCCCTCCTCGTGCGCCGCCCCGGCAACGTCTGGACCCTGCCGTCCGCGGAGGTCGGCGACCACGTCCGCCTGGAGGACCTCGCCCACGCCGCCCTCCAGTCCCAGACGGGGGTGACGGGCATCGCGATCGAGCAGCTCTACACGTTCGACACCACCCCCGGGGCCGTCACGGTCGCGTACCTCGCCCTCATCGCGGCGGGCCGCCACCCGCTGGCCCCCGGGCCCGACGCCGTCGAGGTGCGGTGGTTCGCCGTCGACGACGCCCCCCCGCTCGCCCCGGACCACGCGGAGGTGCTGGCCTACGGCCAGGCCCGGTTGCGCGCCAAGACCGCCTACGCCCCCATCGCGTTCCAGCTCCTGCCCGACGCCTTCACCCTCAGCGAGCTGCAGGCCGTGTACGAGGCGGTGCTCGGCGCCCGGCTGGACACCCGCAACTTCCGGCGCGACGTGCTCGCCGCCGGCGTGGTGGAGCCGGTGGGGCGCCGCCGGGCGGAGGGCCCGGGCCGCCCCGCGGGCCTGTACCGCTCCGTCGGCGGGGACTTCGCCGTCGTCGCGCGCGAGCGTCGCGTGGCCCGCGCCATCGCCGAGGGCGTCCACCCGGAGGCGTCGCCGACGCGCCGCCACCCGGGGGCGTGAACGCGCACCCCGGTGGTGCCTTCGTCCCCCATCCGGGGGGTGGGTGTGGGGGTACGGGATGCGCGTGGTAGCCTGCCCGCGTTTCGGTCCCCGTCAGGAGGTTCACCGTGGCCGCGCACCACGACGATGAGAAGGATCTGCCGGCCGTCTGGCCGTTCACCCTGGCCGGGGTCCTGATCCTCGCGGCCCTCAGCTGGTTCTGCGCCGGCTTCGCGATCCACGACATGGGCGACGAGCTTCCCGCCTTCTACCAGGTGTTCTTCTCCCTGATCGCGGCGGGCGGCGTCCTCATCGTCGGTGCGACGATCCTGAACCTCACAGCCGAGAGCGCCCGCCGGAAGCGGGGCTGACGGCGCAGGAGCCCGTCGCGGCGCGGGCGTCGCGCCTCGCCGCGATCGCCGCGGCGGTGGGGGCGCACGACTGGGCCCGCGAGGCCCGCGCGCTCGCCGGGTCCGACCCGGCACCGCAGGAGGTCCCTACGTACGGGGACCTCACGCGCGCCGCGCTGGGCCTTGTGGTGCCGCTCGCGGAGGAGGGGAGGTGGGAGCTCGCGGCGTCCCACGCCGCCCGTCTCGCCGAGTACCTGGCGGACCCGCGGGCCCCGCTCGACCCGGTCGGCCGGCACGCGGTCGGCGCCCTGGCGGCCGCGGCCCGCGCGCGCGACGCCGACGCCCTGCACGACTTCGCGGAGCTCCTCGACGAGGTGTTCGGCGACGCGGGGGAGGGGGAGCCCCCGTCGGGGGCCGCGTGACACTCGTGCCGCACCGGCCCGCCGCGTACCCTTGCCGCGTGGACGGCGCCCGCGGAGACGCGTGAGATGGCCGAGGACCGCAGCCTGCGGGGGAGGCTCATCGTCGCGTCGCCGGCGCTGACCGACCCGAACTTCACGCGCACCGTCGTGCTGATGCTGGAGCACAGCGCCGAGGGCGCCCTCGGCGTGGTGCTGAACCGGCCGACGGACCTCCTTGCACGTGAGGCGCTGCCGGAGGACATCGCGCGCGCCCTGCCCGACGACGCCCTCATCCACTCCGGCGGGCCGGTGCAGCCGGAGGCCGTGATCCTGCTGGCGGACTTCACGGTCCCCGAGGACTCGGCGGGGATCGCGTTCGGGTCGGTGGGGATCGTCGATCCCGCCGCCGACCCGGACGGGCTGCCGCAGCGGGTCCGGGCGATCCGCGCCTTCGGCGGCTACGCGGGGTGGGCCGCCGGGCAGCTCGAGGACGAGTTCGACCAGGAGGCGTGGATCGAGGCGGACGGCGCCGTCGACGACGTCTTCACCGCCGCCCCCGACGGGCTGTGGGCCCGGGTGCTGGAGCGCAAGGGCGGCGCGTTCCGGCTCGTCGCGCGGATGCCGGAGGACCCGAGCCTGAACTGAGGGGC
>JBFLWO010000032.1:0-11005 GCA_040757755.1 Actinomycetota bacterium | reverse complement strand
CGGTCGTGAGGCGACCGGTCTGGGCGATGCGCGCGAGGCGCCCGCCCTCGCGTACCGCGGGCCCTCCCTCGACCTGGTGCCGGGACCGGCCCGCTTCCTGCTCGGCGTCGCGGGGCGCAGGTCGCTCTGGTGCCCGGCCGAGGGGAACGTGCTCGTGCTGGGGCCCGCCCGCTCCCGCAAGTCCACCGGGGTGATCCTGCCGAACCTGCGCCGCTGGCCCGGAGGGTGCGTCGTCACGTCGCTGCGACCGGAGGCGTACCGGTGGGCGGTCGAGCACCGCGCGGCGGTCGGGCCCGTGCGGGTCTTCGACCCCGCCGGGATCCTCGACGCGCCCGAGGCCGTCTCCTGGTGGCCGTGGCGCGGGGCGGAGGACTGGGACCGCGCCGTCTCCGTCGCCCGCTCCATGACCGAGGGGCTCGAGGACCGCGGCACCACGAACTCCCGGCACTTCGCCGAGCGCGCCGCCGAGCTCCTCGCGCCGATCCTCCACGCCGCGGCGCTCGAGGCCGCCGACCTCCGCACCGTCCGCTCCTGGGTCGCCGGCCACGACACGGCCCGCGTCATCGCCGCGCTCCGCCTTCGCGGCGCGGCGTCGGCGGCCGACGACCTCGCCGGGTTCCACGCGGAAACCGAGGAGGGAAGCGGAAAAGCGGCGACCATCGCGACCGCGCGTCGCGCCCTGGCGTGGGCGGCACGCGACCGGGTCCGCCGGTCGCTCGACCCGCACCAGGTGGAGCCGCTCGACGTCCACGCCCTGTTCGACGAGAGGGCGACCCTCGTCATGGTGTCGCCCGCGCGCGACCAGGCCGAGCTTGCGCCGCTCATGACCGCGCTCCTCGCGTCCGTCGTCGCCGCCGGGCAGGAGCGGGCGTTCGCCTCCCCAGCAGGACGCCTCGACCCGCCGTTCGCGTTCATCCTCGACGAGGTCGCGACCATCGCCCCCTGGGACGGCGTGCCGGAGCTCATGGCCACCGGCGGCGGGTTCGGGATGCCGACCCTCGCCGCCTGCCAGGACCTCGCGCAGCTCGCCGCCCGCTTCGGGCCCGACCGCGCGCAGACGGTGTGGAACAACGCGACGGCCCGGCTCATCACCCGGGGGTCGAGCGACCGGCACACGGAGGAGGCCGTGATGCGCACCGCAGGCGAGCGGCTCGGCAGACGCCGAAGCGGCGGCCGCGCCGGTGCGCGCCACGAGGGATGGCAGGAGGCGTGGGAGCAGGTCATCCGCCCGGGGGAGCTCTCGCGACTCCCCCTCGGTACCGCGCTCCTTCTCGCGACCGGGGCGCGGCCGCTCCACGTGACGCTCGTCGGCGACCGCGTGAGGGGAGGGTGAGATGCGCCGGACGCCCGTGGTGATCGCGCCGGACGGCGCGAGGTACCTGGTGGACCCCGTCGAGGACGGCTGGCTCGTGACCTGCCGGAACACGGGAATCGCGAGCCACGCGCGCCGCCTGGAGGACGGCCTGGCCGCCGCTGCGGTAGCCGCTTCCGACGAGGCCTGGGTCCGCGCGGCGGCCGCGGAGGTCCGCCGTGGCGCGACCTACGCCGGGGGGAGGCTCCATCCGCTCGACGTGACCGTGCCGCCGATGCTCGCCGGGGCCCTCGGCTACGTCTACGGCGCGCGGCACGTCGCCTGCTTCTTCCACTACGAGGGCGACGAGCTCGTCGTCACCGACGGAACGGTGGTGACGAGCGCCGAGTGGCGCACTTGGCTTCTGCTCCACGCCCACCCGCACACGTGCGCCGCCTTCAAGGGCACCGACTTCGGGTCGCCGCTCGGGCAGGCGCGGGAGTGGCTCCTGATCGACCGGCACCGGTGCTCGGTCTCGACGGGCGTTCCGAGCTGGGTTCACGCGGTCCTCCTCGCGCAGGGGCCGGGGCCCGTGCGGCGCCCGGTGCTGGAGCCTCGGCCGTATCCGGACGACTCGGACGACCCGGATCCGCCCGTGCCCGGTGCCCGGCGGGAGGGGCGGCGCGACCCCGCGCGGGTCGAGCGCTGCGTCCGCGCGTTCGCCGAATGGCTCGACCGGGAGCACGCGCGGCGGATCGATGCGGCGCGCGCGAACGGGATCGCGCCGGGCCGCCACGGGATCGGGATCGAGCCGTGAACGGCGACGGCTGGAACCTCCTCGGATCCGCCGACACGGAAGCCGGCCCCGCGCCGTGGCTTCCGGGAGGCCTCCGCGGTGAGTCCGCCCGGAGGTTCTGGCGCGACCTCGCGGCGGGCGTGGAGGCGCTCGCGGTCCGGTACCCGCGGGCGCTCCGCGGCCTCGACCCGGAGTGGTGGAGCGAGCCGTGGGTCACCGAGCGGCTCGGCGCGCTCGTCACGCTTCGGCGCGAGATCGACGCCGCCGGCCCGGCCGCCGACCCGTGGCGGGAGCTCGAGTTCCACCTCCAGCTCGACCGCGTCAGGGACCTCCTCGACGCCCGCGCCGCGGCGCTCCTGACAAGCCGGCCGGAGCACCCACAGTCACAGGTCGACCCGGCGGAGCGCGAGCGAGCCGCGGGGGCCAGGGCGTCGGCGCTCGCGGAGGCCCTCGCCAACATCCCCGACGGCCCCGACGTCGACATCGCAGACGCGTTCCTGAAACCCCTCGACGGCCGGCCGAGCCGGGGCCGCGCAGGAAGGCAGCGCTGACCATGGCCGTGGAGCCAAGCGAGGAGATCCTCGCCTACCTGACGCTGCTCCACGGCCGCGAGCCTCGGGGGGCGCTCGTCGACCTGCGCTACCGCGTGCCGGGCGAGCGCATGCGGGAACGCTTCCGGCCGGTCGAGGCCCCCGCCCGCCTCGTCGCGGAGATCCTCGCCCTCGCGGAGACCGCGGACGTCTACGTCGGCTGCGCACCGCGTCGCGCGCGGAGGGGCGGGAGCGAGGCCGTCGCGCGCGGCTGGGTGCTGTGGGCGGACGTGGACAGCCCCGCGGCGGCGGAACGTCTCGCAGGCTTCTCGCCGCCTCCGTCGCTCATCGTCGCCTCGGGAAGCCCGGGGAACGTCCACGCCTACTGGAGCCTCGCCCATCCGCTCGCCCCCGACGCCCTGCGCCGCGCGAACCGGCGCGTCGTGCACGCGCTCGGGGCGGACATGGCCGCGAGCGACGCCGCGCGGATCCTGCGCCCACCCGGGACGCTCAACCACAAGCACTCGCCGCCCCGGCACGTCGAGACGGTGGAGTGGAACCCGACCGGGCTCGTCACTGCGCGCGCCGTGGTCGGTGCCCTCACCGACCCGCCCGGTGTCCGGGCCGTCGCCCCTGTCCGGGAGCCCGGGCGGGACCGGCGCGACCCCTTGCGGGAGATCCCGCCGCCCGTCTACGTCGCCGCCCTCCTCGGGTGCGAGCCGAACCGGGAGGGCAAGGTGCCGTGCCCGTTCCACCCGGACGACTCGCCGTCGCTCCACGTCTACCGGACGGCCGAGCGCGGCTGGTTCTGCTTCGGCTGCGGCGCCGGCGGCTCGATCTACGACCTCGCGGCGCGGCTTCGCGGCGTCACCCCGCGGGGGCGGTCGTTCCTCGAGCTTCGCGAGTGGCTGCTCGACGAACTGCGCCGCCGCGACGCGGGCATCGACGCCCGGCAGGCCAGGTCTCGCTCAAACCATGAGCCTCGGTCTCCGGGCCTGCGGACCGGCCATGGCGCTCTGGAGGCCTGATGGCATCCGCGGTTCCCGAGCCCTCCCCCGTCCTGAGCGTGGCCGACGTGATGGCGCGCTATGGCCTCAGGGACCGGCGGACCGCCCGGCGCCTGATGGACGAGGCCGGGGGGTTCCTCGTCGCGTCGAACCTCTACGTCCGCCTCGATGACCTGCTCGCGTACGAGGAAGCGCGGAAAGACCAGCGGCGGCCCCGGCACGGAGCAGACGTCCCCGAGCTGGCCCGGCCTCGACCGCTTCAGGGCGCTGGTCCCCGACCGCGTCGGGAACCCCTGAGGCCGGGATGGTGGCGCCGGGACCACGGCGGTCCGAGTTCCTGATGCCGGATGACCCGAAGCCGCGCCGGGGATGGCGGGAGACCGTCGAGCCCGGCGTGTACAGGGCACACCGGGTCTCCTGCCCGTCGTCCCGGGATCGGCGGCCCAACCGCAGATGCTCCTGTCCGTTCGAGATCGTGGTCCCCGGATACGCGCCGGGGAGGACGCGGAGCCTGACCGTGAAGGGCGGCATCACCGAGGCCCGTGCTGAGCGGCGTCGGCTGATGGCGGCCGGAAGGCCCGAGCCACCGATCGCGGAGCCTCGCGAGCAGGCTGGAACCCTCGAGGAGCTCGCGGGCGACTACCTGCGTGCCCGGGCGCCCGTCCTCAGCCCCGCCACGATCTACACGACGGAGGAGAGCTTCCGGCTCAGGATCGCGCCGACGCTCGGACACCTCGAGGTGACGGCGCTCACCCGCGAGAAGCTCGAGGTATTCGTCGCCGATCTCGCGGCCACTGCCTCCTCGCGGCGAATCGTCGAGAAGACCGTTGCGGCCCTCCGGGTCATCCTGCAGGCCGCCGTCGATTGGGGCCGCATCCCTTCGAACCCCGCGATGGGTTTGCGGCTGCCGCCGGTCGAGACCCACCGGCCGCGCCAGGTCGAGCGCGTCATCGGGCCCGAGCAGCTTCGGAAGCTGCTCCTCAACGGCTGCCTGTCGGTCGGCCACGAGACGCTGCTCAGGGCGGCCGGCGAGGCAGGACTGCGACGCGGGGAGATCATCGCGCTCCGGTGGCCGGACGTCCGTCTGGAAGAGCGGCGGATCGAGGTGCGGCGGTCCGTCTGGCACGAACGCACGCCGAACGAGCACGGCGAGCGGAAGGTGATCGAGCAGTCGACCAAGGGCAGGATGGCGCGTCGGGTGGCCATCTCGGAGAGGTTCGCCCAGCGGCTTGCCGACTGGTATGCCGTTTCGGTGGTGGAGGGAAGGGGGGACGCCAAGGGTCTGGTCTGGCCGGGCCGGGACGGCGGATTCATGGCCGCCGATACGCCCCCGCAGATCCTGGAGAGGGCGCTCAGGCGGGCGGGGCTCGTGGACGACAAGGGCCGCCCCTTGGTGTCGTTCCACGGTCTGCGGCACTCCGCCGGGTCGATCATGCTCGCCGCCGGCGTGCCGCTGATCGTCGTGTCCCGCCAGCTCGGTCACGCGAACCCGAAGATCACCGCCGAGGTCTATGCGCACCTGCTCGCCGACGCGCAGCTGGACGCCGCCGCCGCCGCGTTCGTCTACTAGAGACATGACGAGAGAAGGTCCGGTAACGAGCTTCGGCGCTGGCGAGCTGACCCGCGGTTGCCCGCTGTCGAAGGGCGCGAGTCACGGTGACCGCCCGCCCGGCCATCGGCCGGTCCTTGATCCTCGAGGGTCATTCCCTCCACAGGAGCGGCGTCCGGCCGGCGCGACGCACTTCACCCGCGCTTGACTTTCGGCTACGGCCGTCCTACATGAAGAAGCGGAACTGGTAGGGGTGCGAGCCGAGGCTCGGCATGCGCTTGACCGTCCGGGCGAGCACCTTGGCGTAGCCCAGCGTCACCGGTAGGCGGTCGTAGAGGGCATCGTTGTTCCAATCCATCTTGCTCAGGCTCAGGACGGCGCGAGCCGTGTCGTTCCACGGCCCGTGGCCGGCGTGGCGGACGAGCTTGAGCGGTTCGGGGATGCTCTTGCCGCCCTGGTAGAAGCTGCCTCGGGGGGCGATGTCGCGCACGTCGCCCTGGGTCCACAGCAGCGCCTCGTAGTCGCCTATTGGCAACAGGCTGCCGCGTGCGAGCGGGAAGGGCGCCGGGCGGCCTTTCTTCTCACCCTGCCGGGGACGGTCGATGCGCATGCCGCGCCAGCCCGTGTTCTCGACGACCTGCACGAGGTCGACGCTCTCGGCAACGTGCAGGGCATCGAAGCACCCCTCGACCTCGTCGCGCTTAAACTCGGTGGTCTTGTGCACCACGACCCGCCGGGGGACACGGCCGGCGTGGCGACGGCGGTAGACGTCCATGCTGCGCGTCATCACCTTGAACATCTCGTTGCGGCTGAGGAACGGGTTGTCCCGCTCGATGCGGACGTCGCGGGCGTCGTAGGCGATGAACTCCAGACCGCCGCCTTGCTCGTCGAAGACCTGGCTGCAGCAGGTGACGAAGCGCGCTGCGCTGCCCTGGGCGCGAACCGCATAGGAGAGACCGATGTAGGCGGCTTCGGGCTCGACGTCGGCGAGCTTCCACGGGATGCCGCCTGCCTTGGCGTAGAGCGCCAGCCCGATGCGCCACATAACGCTCGCGCGGCAGGCGTAGGACAGAGCCTTGCCCTCGCGGACAAGCTGGATGGGGATGCCCCGCAGGGCGGTGAAGGCCTTGAGGTGGTCGTGCAGGTCGAAGTCCTCGCCCTCGTCGCCCTCGAACCCGGCCGCCCAGCGCTCGGGCAGGTAGATGAAGATCACGTCGAAGTCGGCGCGGTGCGCGGCCAGCTCGTCGATGGCGCGCGTAAGCAGCTCGGCCAGGTCGGCGTGTGGGCGGGTGCTCGCGCTCATGCGGCCGTCAGCGTCGGCCGGCAGCTGCACGTGCCGACCCTTGGCCGCCGCCATCTTGACGTTGAAGACGGTGCGAAAGCCCGGCCAGGTGGGCAGGTACTCGCGCCGCTCGCGGGGGGTGTGGGCCTGGCGCAGTTCACCCATGAACGTGTACAGCGGCTCGCCCTCGCGGTGGGGCGCGATCGTGGCTACCCGGATTGGATCCATGACAAGGCCGGCGCTGTAGGGGCCATGCTCGAGCAGCCCGCGCAGCGGGTGGGCGTGACGGTCCTCGACGCGGTCGGGGTGGAAGGCCAGCTCCGGCTCCGGCAGCCACAGGTGCGGGTCCAGCTCAGCGGCGCTCACGCACGTCCCCTGCGGCTGTAGGCGGTCGTCGGCGAGAGTGTGAATGCGGCGTCGATACCGTCGGCGATACCGAGCGCGCGCAGGCGTCCGTCGCCCACGAGCAGGTGCGCCCAGGCGTCGACGAGCTCGTTCCACTGCTGGTTGTAGCGCCGGGCGGTGCGCTCGAGGAGGAACGACGCCGCGGACGCGCGCTGGGCACGATCCTCGGTCTCGCCGTGGACGACGCGCGGCTCGACCAGCAGCCACAGGCGCTCGCGGAAGAACTCCAGGCGGACGGCCACCGCCTCCAAGAAGCGCAGGTCAGTGCCAGGGATCTCGCCGGTCATGCCGCCGCGCACCAGGGAGCCCACCCGGGCGAACAGCGCGTCGCCAGGAGAATCGGGGATGAGAAGGTCCTCGGTGCGGCGCCGACGCAGCCGCAGCGGGCGGTCACGCACCAGGGCGCGGGCCAAGGCGTCGCGCAGCAGGCCGCGCTCACTGGTGCGATGCGGCGCGATGGTGTGCAAGTCGAACGAGGTCACACCGTGCCCGGCCAGGGCGGCGCGCACGTCGGCGTCGGAGCCGAAGGCGAGCACGCCCGCGCCCGTGCGTACGGCGAGGACGTCGACGCCGCAGATGCGGATCGCCTCGCGGACCTCCTTGGTACCCCCGATCTGGCAGTCGACCAGCCTGCAGTTGGTCGGATGCTCGACGATGGCCAGCGCGTTGGTGCGCACGACCGGCCAGCCGCGCGAACCCGTCGGTGCCTTCGCCGGGGTGCGCCGACGCCGCTGGTCGCTGAAGCGCTCCAGTGCGGTCGTGTCGAGCTCGGGCATCAGCCGCACGAGTTCCGACAGCGTCTCGTCGAAGTTCTCGATCGGCACGAGCGCGGCGTCGACGCCGACCGCCACCGCGCGCCGTAGCAGCTGCGCGACGCGCGGCAGCGGATCGCTGCGCTGCAGCCAGAAGAGACCGCTCGGCAGTGGCGTCTGCGAGGACAGCGCGTCCTCGAGCGCCTTCATGACCGACTCGTCGCGACCGCTGTAGCCGGCCACCACCAGCCCATAGCGAGAGCACGCCGTCACCAGCGTCCCGCGCAGGCGGCGGTCCTGCTCGCGCAGCTCCTCAGTGGTGTTCTTCAGGCGTGAGGAGCGGAAGTCGCCGTGGATCTTGATCTCGACCGGGAAGCGCGCAGCGGTGATGGCCTGGTCGGCGAGGTCGGGCGCGTCGAGCCCGACGACGGTCAGCGGCCCGGTCGTGCCGTAGACCTCGGCGCAGGCGTCGGCGATGAGCGGGTCGAAGTTCGTCGTCCACACTATGGGCAGTGACCCGGCCCGCATGAGCGTGGCAAGCGCCAGATGCCCGTAGGACGGCCGGGCGGCGGCGATCTTGCGGTCCAGGTAGGCGCGGCGGTCGATCTCGGCCGGGTAGACCGCCTCGAAGAGCGCGGCGTACTCCTCCGGCGTGTCCGGCGCCGGGTAGATGCCCTGCGCGTCGATGAACTCCTGAAGCTGCCTGCGCACCGCCGGGTTGGACAGGTCCTCGACGGCCCGGGGCGATACCTGGCGCTTGCTGCAGAACAGCTGACGCTTGAAGTCCCAGATCATGTCCCAGGCGGTCGCCACCCCGGCGGCTGCTGATGCGCCGGCGCCGAGCAGCCACATCAAGTTGGAGGACCGCAGCACAAAGCGCCGCGCGAAGTCGTCGGCCTCAATGATGGGAGTGTCGAGCATGGACGGCAGCTGAACTTACCTGTCGCCCCGGACGGTGCGCGCGTCCTCACAGGGGATCGTGGGGTTGCTCGTGGGCTTCCGGCAGCGGTATAGCCCCTGCGACGTTTGCGCTGTTGAGGCAGGCGGGACCGCTCTGAGCTGGGAGCTCCACCCGCTCGCCGACGCGGCAGCTGGACGCCGCCGCGGTTGTCTTCGACCCCATGGATCCGCCCGACGCATTGGGGGAGACCATGGGGGAGCACGAGACTCCCGAGGGATCTGGCTTCACGACTGACGAAAGGGCCTAGGGCTCGGGAGGATTCCCAAGCCGAAGGTCGCGGGTTCGAGACCCGTCGTCCGCTTCGTATCGCGAAGCCAAAGGTGACCGCTCCGATCCTCGTGGGGCGGAAGAGCGCCTCCGCCCGGCAGCGACGTCACCGGCCGCCCAGAACCGGCGATGTCGTGCCGGACGGCGTTGTCGTAAGGAGCCGGCGCGTTGAAGCCCTCGGGCGCAACGCCGGTGATCGTCGCTGTCTCCTCGCCGCTCCTCGATCGCCGTGGACGGCGCCGCAGGTCGGCTACCGGGCGGGGACGATCGGCTCCCCGAGGCCGCCCGGCATGAGGCCCGCGAAGATCTCCGCGACCTCGTCGCCGGCGGGGCTCGAGCCGGTGGTCGCGGTCCAGCCGCCGTCGACCGCGACGACCGAGCCGGTCACGTAGCTCCCCGCGTCGGACGCGAGCAGCAGCAAGGGGCCGACCAGCTCCTCCGGCCGTCCCAGCCGACCCGCCGGCGTCATCCGGTCGCACATGTCGGCGAACGCGGGGATCCCGAGCAGGCCCTCGGTCATCTCGGTCGGGAACCACCCGGGGGCGATCGCGTTCACGCGCACGCCGCGGCTCGCCCACGCCGACCCCATGTTCCGGGCCACCTGGATCAAAGCGGCCTTCGCCGCGGTGTAGGCCGGGAAGAACCCACGGTGCCCGGACATGCCCGCGATCGAGGCGATCACGATGATGGAACCCTTACCGACCGGGAGCATCCGGCGGGCCGCCGCCGTCAGGCAGTTGAAGGTGCCCGTGACGTTGGCATCCATGCCGGCCGCGAACGCCGCCGGAGGCGTCTTCTCGATGGCAGGGACGCCCTCGGTCACGACGCCGGCGTTCGCGACGAAGACGTCGATCGCACCGAACTCCTCCATCGCGGCGTCGCACATCGCCTCGATCTCATCGGGCTGGGTGATGTCGCATCGCGTCACGATCGACCGCGTCCCGGACGGGAGCCCCGCCTGCACCTCCCTGAGACGATCCTCGCGGCGCGCGGCCAGCACGAGGTTCGCCCCGTTGGCCGCGAGCGCATTCGCGAACGTGACCCCCAGACCCGAGGACGCTCCCGTGAGGACAGCCGTCTTCCCGGCGAGATCGAACAAGGAACCTGCGTCGAGCGGCGTTGGCGGCACGGATCCTCCCTTGCCATACCGGCCCACCCGGGCCAGTGGCTTGCATGACGGTAGGAGGGTACCCCTGCGCCTTGCATGATGCAAGGCAGCCTCGAGACGCGCCGTCGCGCACGACCGGCCACCTCCGAGGTGGATGCCCGTGTGACCGTGGAAGAAGGACCCGCTCGGCGTTCCCCACGCCGGCGCGGACTGCGCTGCGGCGGAGCCGGTCGCGCTCTTACGAAGCGGCGACGCCGGTGGTGGGCGGCCGCGGCATGGGGCCGGCCCCCTTCGTGGAGCCCGGCCCGTAGTGCCATTCCACGTCGTCGGCGCGGAGCGGCTCGCCGCAGCGCTCGCAGCGCGCCGTCGCGTCGATCCCGCCGCCGCATCCCGCGTGCCGGACGACCAACGGGGGCCCGTCCGGGGCGAGGTGGGTGTCGCCCCAGCGCATCAACCCGACGAGGACCGGGAAGAGATCCTTCCCGGCGTCGGTGAGCACGTACTCGAAGCGCTCGGGCCGCTCCTGGTAGCGGCGGCGCTCCAGGATCCCCGCGTCCGCGAGGGTCCGAAGCCGCTTCGTGAGGATGTTCGGGGCGAGCTTGAGCCGCTGCTGGAACTGCTCGAAGCGGGTCACGCCCAGGAAGGTGTCGCGCAGGATGAGGAGCGTCCAGCGCTCCCCGATCAGCTCCAGGGCGCGCGCCACCGAGCAGTTCTGTCCCGTGTAGTCCCGGCCGAGCACGGGAGCGATTCTACCGCGCAGTCGCTTGCATCACGGAAGGAAGAGGGCTAGGTTGCGTGGCGCTAGTGACTCGGACGCCCGCATCACGCCTCGCGCGCCACTGGCAGGTCCTGCTCGTGGTGACGGCCGGCGCGTTCCTGGCCAACCTGGACCTCTTCATCGTCAACATCGCCTTACCGGCGATCCAGGCGGACTTCGCGGGGTCCAGCCTCTCGGCGCTCTCCTGGGTGCTGAGCGGCTACGCGATCGTGTTCGCGGCGCTCCTCGTGCCCGCCGGGCGCCTGGCGGATCTCCTTGGCCGCAAGCGGCTGTTCCTCG